>LUCD01000076.1 GCA_001593925.1 Candidatus Bathyarchaeota archaeon B26-1 | reverse complement strand
CTGGTTATCTTGCTGGCTATCCTAGCTCTACAGTATGTTAGGGGGTCTAAAGCGTGTTCAGGGGGGACGAATCCCGTCTCAACCTCCACTATAAGCGTCCCAAGCCCCTTAACGGCGTAGATGTCGCAGGAGAGCCCGTCGAGGTCTCTCTCAAGAGTAACGTCGTAACCGGCCTCCAAAAGATACTTGGCGCACACAAGCTCCATAACTGAGTGGTTGATCTTGACAAGACTTCTCCTGTGGAGATGAACAAGCCTGTTCCTCAAGACCCTCAACCTAGCTCTAACACTACCCTCAGAGTCCCTGCCAAGCTTCTCCAAAAGAACGTCGAGGTCCTCCTCGAACTTACCCAACACTGACCCATCCACATTGAAAGTCTAAAATGTTAGATAAAATATTCTAAAAATATGCATAAAAAACTTTATATCAACAAACTCTAAAATAAAGAGTTGCCTAGGCCGGGGAGCAAGCTTTATCGCTTGCATAGGTGCAACGAGTCCTCCGGCCGAAACAGCTGAAGGCCGGCGGACGACAAAGACGTTGCACCTATGGGCTGGTCAAGTGATGAGGCTTAGGCCCGGTCTGGGCATTTTCGTTTTAGGAGGCTTTTAATAGGGATGGATCAATGTTTTGTCCTGGTTAGTCGTTGATGAGCCTGGGTTGCCGGCTTATGTTTATGCATTATTAAGGGTGGTTCCCACAAAAGACTTTTATGCTGAGTGGCTATTGTTCAGTTCAACGGTTGGACGAGACGGAAGGGTAGCCCTCTTTGAGTAAGACGAACCTGCTGATAATGCTCTGCGTCCTTTTAAGCCTCTTCTACTGGTATGCTAGTTCAGAAGCCAGTGTCCTCAAGTCGTACGTTGAGCCTAAGCTCCTAGACGCTCTCCTAGTCTTCCAGGGTGAAACCTTCTTTAAAGGGTACGTTACATCTGTTGTGGCGGCGATCTTCATCCACGCCGATCTCACCCACCTGATCGGGAACATGATCTTCCTCTTCGTGTTCGGAAACTCCTTAGAGAAGGAGCTTGGAGCAAAGAGGGTTGTGGCGGCCTTCCTTACGGGGGGAGCCTTGTCGTTCATGGCTGGCATAATCTTCTACGGTATGAAGACCGTGATGCTCGGGGCGTCGGCCGCCATCTTCACGTTGGCGGCCATAGCCATGCTCACGAAGCCTTTGAAGTTCTCTTGGCTCTTCTTCATGCCTCTAGGGCTGGTGGCGATCATATACTTCCTATACAATGTTGTAGCTGTCCTCTATGCTACTGGAGGGAGTGTGGGGTATGAGGCGCACATCTTCGGCTTTCTGGTTGGGTTCCCCATGGGTGTGAGGTGGAGCCGCGGATTGTGGAAGAGGAACCTCCTAATAGCAGTCGTGCTCTTGATAGCGTACTTTGCAGTCTCATTGTTCCTATCGGCTGGCCTCCTTCAACTTGGGTTCTGAGCCGTTGAATGCTAACACCTCTTTTCAGAACTCGCCTTTCCAAGAACCGTTAAGAGGCTCCTCGAGTTAATTCTTTTCGCATCACCAACCGACCTGAGAGGCTTAAGGCTCTACCACCTAATCCAAGCGTACCCTTAAGATTCTTAACGCTTGAGATGAGTAGGGTGAAAAGGCGGAGTATGGAGAAAATGAGATAAATATCAAAAACTGAGCTCTCAAGGGGAGTTTGGAGAGCTTGGAGTTGAGGGTGTACTTCGGAGTCTGCGGCATCGGTCTTGGGCATGCTGGTAGATGCGTCCCCATAGCTAGGGAACTCGAGAAGAGGGGGGCTCAAGTACTCTTCTCGACTTATCGGGACGCTGTGAAATACATCGAGCAGGAGGGCTTTCCGCTCGTTGAGGCGCCCTCCATGGTCTTCATGGTTAAGCCGGATGGAACAGTAGACTTCAGGCAGACAGTTGTTAACCCAGGCCCTTTCTTCGCGTCTTTCACCTTGATAAAGCAGGTGAGGCGTGAGATCGAGTTCATAAGAGCCTTTGAGCCTGACGTCGTCGTCTCAGACTCCCGCGTCTCACCGCTCTTAGCGGCCAAGGCTCTGGGGATACCGGACGTCTCCATCCTCAACCAGTTCCAGATAATAATTCCGAGGAAGTCGAAATTTCTGACGCTCGCCAAACTCGTCGACACCGGGGCCTTGGCGATCATAGGTAAGATATGGACGAGCGGCGCAACCCACCTTATGATACCTGACTTCCCCCCACCGTACACTCTGTCAGCCGGGAACCTGAGAATCCCAAAGTCCTACCAGAAACGTGTTAAGTTGATTGGGCCTATACTTCCAGTTCATCCGGAGGACCTACCCAGCAAAGAAGAGGTTAGGAAGAAACTCGGGTTTGGGGATGACGTTCCGCTCATATTCGCCCCGATAAGCGGCCCGGTCAACGAACGCGCATACCTGACGAATATTCTCCAGGAAATCTTCAGGGAGATTCCTGGTAAGTATCAGGTTGTTATGTCGCTTGGGTATCCGGACTCTCCTGCTCGCCCTGTCCGACGCGGGAACCTCACGGTTTACTCTTGGATTCCAAACCGCTTTGAGTACCTCAAGGCCTGCGACCTCGTTGTCTCTAGGGCTGGACACGGAACGATAACCCAAGCAATCTCTTATGGTAAGCCGATGATCTTGATCCCGACCCCGAGCCACACCGAGCAACTGAACAACGCAAGGAGAGTCGCGGAGCTGGGGATCGCGGAGGTTCTGGACCAGAACGACTTAAGGAAGGAGACTCTGTTTGAGACGATAGAGGAGATGTTCAATGACCGTGGTTATTGGAGGAGGATGAACGAGGTTCAGAGGGTTGTATCGCGGCTTAACGGTTTAGAGACGGCGGTTGAGACTATAATGAGGGTGGCCGAAGGAAGAGGCTCAGATTAGCAGAGGCTCCAAAACCTTTTATAAGCGCCGTCGGCGTAACTCTGAGATTTCATTGGAGCCTTCAAGGGCTCCACCTCAACCTCCTTTTCTCCTCATCCGGCGCGAGCTAAAGATGAGAGAGGAGAGCCCTATAAACCTTATTCTTTTAACTCGGAACTCCGTTACTTTGGCGGCTCTCTTCTCAGAACCCTATTGAGCGTCCCTCTCTGATACACCAATTTTGGATGTGGGGAGCTCCAAAATTTTAGACCCCTCTATATTTTTTGCCTCTATCCTTCAGGAGGCTGTAGTGACGGCCATTCGCGACGCTTTGTCTTAGAGCTATTTGTGTTTCCGCCCTTTATACCCGAGTGCGAGAACGTATATCTCGGCGCTTTCAGGCCTGCTAGCTTTAGGCTTGACGAGTCTAACCTCGGAGAAGAGCCTCTTAACCTCGTTTATGAAGTCGTTCAGCATGTCTCCTTGGAAGACCTTGACGAAGAGGTTGCCTCCTTCTCTGAGTGTGGATGCCGCTATCTTCAGGGTTGTCTGGGCGAGCTCCATCTGACGGCTATGGTCGTACTCCCATATACCCGATATGTTTGGGGAAGCATCTGAGAGGACGACGTCTGCAAGCCTTGGGAGAAGCATCAAAATTCTCCGGACTGCTTTTGGGTCCCTTATATCTTGGGTTATCGTGTGGACGTTGGGGTAGTTTAGGGGTTTAATCTCGTTTAGGTCGATTCCTAGGACGAAGCCTTCCTTCCCAACTATCTCCCTAGAGACCTGGAGCCAGCCTCCGGGTGCAGCTCCCAAGTCGACAACAACGTCCCCCGGCTTGATGAAGTTGTATCTCTCGGCGGCTTCCTTGAGCTTGTATGATGCGCGGGAACGGTACTTCTCTTCCTTTGCTTTCCGGTAGTAGTAGTCCCTCCGACGCCTCTTAATCCAACCTTTAGGCAATTAATCATTCACCGGGAGGGGTCTTCTCGACCTCCACGGATTTCAGTATCCATGCGGTCAGCTTCTCACATTTGTTTGGGGAGATTGCTCCTCCAGCCTCGCATTTAGAGCTCTCCGCGCAGGTTAGGCATGGGCATGAGATTATCGAGTCGATTGTGATCGGTTTCCTTTTAGAGAAGAGCCGGTAGGTCCATCGCCCTTTGTAGAGTTCACGTTCACGGTAGATTAAACCTTTACTCTCAAGTTTAATCGAGATTCGAGAACCCTCTCTGCTACTCGCGTTTATTTTACGCCACAGCTCGGATTGGAGGACCCCTTTGCTCCCGGTCTCCATAATTATCTGGAGAGCGTTCTGTTCAAGATCATTTTTCTTAGGCATTAGAGTTCCCTCACATATAATATATCAGTCATTATCCCCTATAAAGTATACTTCAAGAACGGTTACGGTTTGGGCCATGTCATCCGGTAGAAGGGTTTCAACGGGAACCCTGCGTTGCCTCGGAATAGAGAGTACAGCCGACGACTTCGGCGTAGGGATACTGTCCTCTGACGGGGAGGTCCTAGCTAACGTCGTAAGCACCTACATACCTGAGAAGGGGGGAATCCATCCACGTGAGGCGGCACGCCACCACGCCGAAGCCGCCGGGAAAGTTCTGATAGAGGCTCTCGAAGAGGCTGATATTAGTCCAGACGAGATCGACCTCATCGCCTTCTCTCAAGGACCTGGGATGGGGCCTTGCCTCCGCACCGGCGCAACGGTTGCGAGGGCCCTCTCAGCATACCTGAAAGTTCCGCTCGTAGGTGTGAACCACCTCGTCGCCCACATCGAGATAGGTAAACTGACTACGGGTGCGAAGGACCCGGTGACGTTATTTGTCTCTGGGGGAAGCACGATAATCTCCGCCTTCGAGGCTGGGAGATACCGCATCTTCGGGGAAACATTAGACATAGCCGCGGGGAACTGCATCGACGTGTTTGCCAGGGAGGCGGGTTTACGTCCTGAGAAGGGGCTTCCAGTCGCCGCGGTCGTTGAGAACCTGGCTAGGCGAGGCCGCAGGTTTATACCTCTCCCATACGTGGTTAAGGGCATGGACCTCTCGTTCAGCGGCCTCCTAACAGCCGCCACACAGCTGCTCCGGGAGGGAAGACATAGTTTAGAGGACCTCTGCTTCAGCTTCCAAGAGGTCGTCTTCTCGATGTTGACCGAGGTGACCGAGAGAGCCTTAGCCCACACGGAGAAACCGGAGGTCCTCCTAACCGGAGGAGTCGCCGCGAACAGGAGGTTGCAGGAGATGATCAGGATCATAGCCGAAGAACACGACGCGAGGTTCTGCGTCGTCTCTAAGGAGTATGCTCTAGACAACGGGGCCATGATAGCTTGGACCGGAATCTTGGCTTACCGTTGCGGCTTGACGACGCCGATTGAGGAGAGCCAGGTCAAGTTGAGGTGGAGGCTCGACGAGGTTTATGCGCCGTGGGTTGAGGAGCTGAAGGGGGGCTGAGCATTTGCTCATAAAGAAGGGCGCCGAGGCAAGCCTATACTTGGAGGAGTGGCACGGCCGGAGGGTAATTGTGAAGCGGAGACTCCCGAAGCCTTATCGTTTACCCCAACTCGACAGAGCCATAAGAGCGCAGAGGACCAAACACGAGCCTCTAGCTATCCATAGGGCCAAGGAGGTAGGCGTCCCAACCCCCATAATCTTCATGGTCGACCCGTCCGAGGCCACAATAATAATGGAGTTTGTTGAGGGGAAGACCGTGAAGCAGGTTCTCGACGAGATAACCGAGAGAGAAAGAATTGACCTATGCACTCGGATAGGCGAGCTCATAGGTAGGCTTCATAAGGGTGGCATAATCCACGGCGACCTAACAACCTCGAACATGATCTTAACGTCCTCTGGAAACGTTGTCCTCGTCGACTTCGGTCTGAGTGAACTGTCTAGGGAGGTTGAGTCGAGGGGGGTTGACCTCCACCTGATGAAGAGGGCTCTGTTCAGCACCCACCACAAGTACGCGGAAGAATGCTTCGAGGCCATTATCAGAGGCTACAGGGATGTTATGGGAGCTGAAGCAACCGATGAAGTCTTAAAGAAGATTAGGGAGATAGAGATGAGAGGCCGATACGTCTCCGAGAGGAGGCTTCCTCCTAAAACGTGAGGATGCCGGAGAGAATCGTTATGAATCGGCGTGCGAGAGGTGGAAACCCCCTGAGGGGAAGACTCATCTTCTTGGCGACGAGGAACATCCACAAATTCAACGAGGCGCGGAGAGTCTTAGCCGAGTACGGAATCGCAACCGCCATGCTCAGGATGGGAACATTGGAGGTTCAAAGCGACGATCTGGAGGAGGTTGCAAGGTTCAGGGCCTTAAACGCCGTGGAGAAGACCGGCCTACCCATAATAGTTGAGGATGCCGGCCTCTTCGTGAAAGCCTTGAAAGGGTTCCCCGGGCCATACTCCTCCTACACTTACCGAACGATAGGGAAGAATGGGATTCTCAAACTCTTAGAGGATGTGGAGAACCGTGAAGCCTACTTTAAGTCCGTGATTGCCTATTCAAGCCCTGAAGAGCCTGTAAGACTCTTTAAAGGAATCGTTGAAGGGGTGATCTCATTAAAAGTTAGAGGTTCCTCCGGGTTTGGCTTCGACCCTATCTTCATCCCTTTGGAGGGCGACGGTAGAACTTTCGGTGAGATGGATGTCGACGAAAAGAACAGGCTCTCACATCGTTCCAAGGCTTTAAGACGCTTCGCTGAATGGTATAAGAGCCGCTCTGAGTTCAGTCCTCCTTCCTCTCAACAGTAATTGTTTACTATGGCCGCTATGACGCCGAGGGCCGCCATCCAAGGAGCTAAAACCGCGCCTATCAGACCCACGGTTACGGGAATCTCGATTAAGGTCGATCCTTTCTTGTCCTTCACTATGATCCTTGTAACGTTGCCTTCACGGATCAGGCTCTTAACCTTCTTGACGAGGTCTTCCGCCGCCACCGATATCTCTTCGGTTAACACCTTCTCTACGCGAGTTCCACAGTAAGGGCAGTACTTCATGTCCTTAGTTAACTCTCTTCCGCATACACGACATTTATTCAAGGTTTACCCCTCACATTCAAAGGGATACGTTATAAATAAGGATTTACCGCAAGAGTTTTCTTGGAGACGGTGAGAGGCCCGGGGGGAAGAGGCTGGAACATCGACCAGTTAACTGCGCGGCGAAGCTTTTAAATACTCTCAAACCCCTCGCTCTTTAGAGTCTGATGGAGGAGAAGATTTGCCGAAAAAGGAGAAGGGAAGGTCCCACTCGACGCGTCCAGTAAGCAAGAGACCTCCTATATGGCTTAGGTATCAACCTGAGGAGGTCGAGTCCCTAGTGATCAAGCTCGCTAGGGAAGGGAACAGCCCAAGCATGATAGGGATCATCCTCAGAGACCAGTATGGGATACCCTTAGTTAAGCCGGTGACTGGGAAGAGCATAACCGAGATACTGAGGGAAAACGGGTTAGCCCCGGCGATACCGGAAGACCTCGACAACCTCCTGAAGAAAGCTGCAAGGCTGAAGGCACACCTAGAACGACATAA
>LUCD01000075.1 GCA_001593925.1 Candidatus Bathyarchaeota archaeon B26-1 | reverse complement strand
TCGAGAAGAAAACATAAACGGAAAGAGGTATGCGTTCTTCACCGTTGATATAGGACCGGAAGACGTCCAAATCAAGGTGGTTTTCAAGTAACTCTTTGATTCACCACGTATGTGAAGGACACTCTCTTCTGAGAATAGAGGTGTTTTTGGTATTGTTCCCTTTTTGGCGTCTCGGCTTATTTTCTACGTTTCCTCCAGACGATCACGGCGACGACGACAACGACTATCGGAACCGCAACGTATAAGGCGTCCATCACGGAGAAAGTCCTCGGCTCCACACGGATATGGGTGTAGAACGTGGCTTCTTCGTATTCATCGTTGCCAGCCCACGTAACTAACACCCCAATGTTATTCGGAGCCTTAGTCGGCTTGAAGGTGACGCTGAAGTACCCATTAGAATCAGTGATGTCTGCCTTGTGTACAGTAGTGACACCCCACTCTCTGAACTCGAACAGGATGTGCGCGCCTTCTATCCCCTCACCCTCTGGGCCCACCAGTCTACCCCTGACCGTCACGGTTTCGCCCAAAGTAATATTGGCGTATGGGTCTTGGTTCATCTCTCCGGTCGGGCCTATCAGGATGATCTGGGCGCGTTTCTTAGCCGGCCTAACCGTGAACGTGTAGGTCGGCGAGGAGCTCGCCGCGTAGTCCGGGTATCTTGGGTCGCCCTCCCACAGGATCTGAAGGGTCCAGTTGCCTGCCATGTCGGGGGCGAAGCCGAACTCGAACGAACCGTTGTATGTTCCGTAGCCCCCTCCAATCGCGGGCGGACACACCAGAACAATAGCGGTCCCATCAGGCCTAGTAAAGACGAACTTAAGCGTCAAGTCTATGAGCGGAGGATTATAACCGCCCGTAAACACGTATGTCGAGTTAACGACCAAAGGCTCAGCAGGCTCATTAAGCGTTATCGTCAAAGTTTTTTGCTGGGCGGACACAAGCACCAAGGAACCTCCCAGCAACCAGACGACCGTCAGAAAGACGAGCAAAGATGCAACTCTACCCCTCATCATTCCAACCCCCTTGAGATTATCCTTAAGAAGGTATATTTACTTTTCTATTATATTGAAGGCTTCACCATTCCGGCGGGACTGCCAGAACAAGATGGAGAGATTGTGATTATTTTGTTCTAAGTGTCCTTTCAACGCGTTTCCCTTTCAAAATCCCTTTCCATGGCGGATAACGGTAAGCTTGGAGCTTTCCGCATCCAAAGCCTCCGGGGCGATGGGCCGCGTACAACGGTTACCGATGCGCCCTCGTCTATTATAGGAGTATCTGCTTCGCAACGGGTAGAATCGAAGAAAAAGTTATTAGAGGTTAAGGCCATCAAGGAAGGATGATTGAGGAACGTTCAAGGGGTCTTGGAAGGCTTCGGGAGATGCGTAGACTAATCGGACTGGTCCTAACAGTTATATTTGCTTTAAGTGCAACTTATTACTATCTTCACTATATGGTTGGGGGAGAGGACGAGTTGGAGCCTCCGTCTTCCGGTCTGAGGCTTTGGGATACCCGTCGGAAGTACCTCATGAAGAACCCCTTCCCTTACGCGCTTCAGGACAGGCATAAGTGGAGATGGGTCCCCTACAACGTGACCGATTACGAGTTTGAGGGGGACGCCATGATCGAGAACGACCACTTCTACCTCTTCCTCTTCTCGAACAGGGAGGACTCGATCACGATTCACGCAAAGATGGGTGATCGTATAACCTCAGGGAACGAGCTCTACAAGGTTCACGACACGGGCACCAGAAACTTCGGGATGGGAACGAGGTACACGAAGATCATCAAGAACACGGCTGAAGAGATCGTAGTTGAGCATGCCGGCGTCGGGATGAGGCATGGCTACCCACAAGACATAACGACCATCTACCGGGTTACGAGGGAGCCTTGGCTCGAGGTTAGACCCGTGAAGAACGTGAATCAGCAGGGTATGCACGCAAAGTCGCGTCTGGCGGCCTTCATGTTCAAGGAGCCCGGCAGGGACATACTGATCGACTCGAAGAGGTCGAAGTTGGCGGAGTACGTAAAGACCCATCCCGGACCCCCCTACGACTGGACCGATCAGAACGTCCATCCGCCACCCGGATGCATAGGTCTAATAAACTTCCACAGGGCCTACAAGTATGAGGGTGACTTCATCTGGTTCCTAACGTTTCCACCCGGCGCCGAGAATCACCGCCTAACTTATCATGGAATCCATTATCCAGACCCGTTCTGGGAGGACTTCACCCATGACGCGCCGTCGGTGGGGGCGAACTACGCTTACCTCGGAGAGAAGGTTGTGATAGGGGTTCTACGGTTTAGGGATATCTGGAAACGCGAGGACGTCTACAAGCCGATCAAGGCTGGGGAAGTCTACACAACAAGGTTTAAGGCGCCCTACGCTGGGAAATGGAGAATCTTCTGGTGCATAAGCAACGAGACCTTCCTCACCGAGGCCGACGTCGATAAAGGCGCCACGTTCCACTTCACAAGCCCGAAGAACGGAACCCTAGAATACGTGGTCATGTACATGTATGACAGGAACGAGAAGACGCCGAAGGAGATTAAGACTCCAATGGACGTTTACAGAGAGACCATACTCTCCGAAGGATAGTTAAAACACCTCTTTTCCAGAGGCTGTGAATTGGTCGAAAGCTGATGAAGAATTGCTTAACTTGAAGACTCCTCATACTCAAGTTGATACTGGAAAACACACTTTACCGAAGAGAATACACTCACAAACCACGGAAAGAATGGAATAAAAAGACTTAATTAGGGCAACAACGAAGCTCTATTGGCCTGTCGATGGGGTGAGAAGATGAGGAAGGTCTTTTTAGACGAGATGACGTGGAGAGAGGCGAAGGAACTGCTTGAGAAGGACGCCCCCGTGTTCCTTCCAACAGGACCGGTTGAGGGACACGGTCCACACGTCCCGCTTGGATGCGATTATTATATTGTCACAGCCATCGCGAAGTTGATGGCTGAGAAGTGCGGGGGAATAGTTCTCCCACCGCTCACCTACAACTTCAGCGGGGCGACGAGCACCTTCATAGGCGCGGTCTCCATCCCCATAAACGTCCAAGTTGAGATGCTTAAAGCTATCGTGCGGGCGTTATGGAGACAGGGTTTCCGCCGCATCTTCATCCTAAGCGTTCACGGACCAAACGGCATCCCTATCGGGAACGCTGTGCGGACGCTCTTTGAGGAGGAGAACATCCCAGTGGTCTTCCTCAATCCTTGGAGGTACGTGGACGACGAAGAGCTACGTAAGAGGATACCGAATTACGACAGTAACTATAAGGAGGCGATGCTGGCCTACGCGGCGGCGAAGATTCTAGGAAAAGAACACGCGATACCAGATTTGAGCAAGCTCAAGGACGAGGAGGAGGGACGGTTGGCTGAACCCTTACGGAAGGTGCAACGGTACGGGATGGTGGGCTACCATTACACGGACGAGCTGCAACATATTCCACCACGAGCGAACATCGATGTGGAGTTAGGTTTGAAAGCGCTCGAAGACGTGGCGGAGAAGCTGCTACCAGTGGTAGACGCGCTGGGTGAATACGTGGAATGGCTTGAGAAGAATCCGCGACGCTACATCGAGTGAGCCGACGGCCGCCCTTCACAAAACTCCTCTCGGAGAGCAGCTCTCATAATCTGGGCGTATTACTCTGTTCTATCTTTCTTCATAAGTCTTTGGAGCCCGGGGTTTGTACGCCCGGTAATTACCCTCCGAAGAGCGACTTCCTCCTCTCAACCCAATCCTTCAACATATCCTTTATGATGCTGACCGTTGTGTCTACCACCGTTTCGGGTATTCCTGCGGCTTCAGGCTTCGAGTTCAGGGTTAGCACGTAGTAGTCGTCTTTAGGCCGCTTTGTAGCCGTCAACACGTTGATCGTCGTGTATTGATCTCCGTCCTCGGTGTAGGTGTAGTGGAAGTATATCTTCCTAACCCTCGATCCGTCAGGCGTGATCGTTTCCTCGGTTCTTAGGTTCTCAATCCTCTCCAAGTAGTGGCCGGCCATCTCCTTCAAACGGTCCATTATGTACGAGAAGAAGAACTCTTCCTCTCTAACCTTGACTTTCAGGGGCATCGTGTAATCTCGTGCGTGGTAAGTCTTGAAGATTCTCTTCTCCCGCTCTTTACGTTCCCTTTCTGAGAGCTTGATCCTCTTGAGGGAGGGCGTTACAGCCGCAACAGCCTTGCTGGCAGGATGGATCGTCGATAAGACCGATACAAGGATTGAGAGTAAGACTCCTACAACACCCCAGTACCATTCGAGCTTCTCCCTGACACCTATCTGGCCAGACGGCCCTAAGAGGCTCATAATCCTGTAAGCGCCTAAACCGAAGAAGTATCCGATCCCGCCGGATACAACCCCCATAACGATCGACTCGGCTAAGAAGACGTAGGTTATGTGGGATGGGTTCAAACCGATAATCGACAGTAATGATATCTCCTTCTTTCTCTCCTCCATAATATTCAAGAAAACCAACGAAACGTTGAGTAACGATATTATTAACGGAACTATGATATGCGTGGCGCCTTTAACCTCGAACGTGACACCTGTATAATACTTGGTCAATCTGCCGTTGCTGATAGCCCAAGCAACGTAACCCTTCAGAGCCATTCTCCTAGAGAACTCGGCTATACTAGCCTGTGAGGAGTCTTTGAGGAAGCTGAAGACCCTCGAGATTCCAATCACGTTTCTGCTCGCTATCTTCAAAGCAGTCTCGTAGGTGAACATAACCGTGTCACCGCCACCTGTCGGCGTCTCTTCTCCTTCAACAAGCTTGAAGGGTGCAAAGGGATGACCGTTAACATCTTGCAGTTTGAAGAAGTCCGGTTTGAGTATTCCTACAACCTTGAATGAGCCTCGGAACTCCTCGAACCCGCCGGTCGATACGTTGTACACTTGAACCGTGTCGCCTATCCCGACTCCCAGCTTATTAGCAACATTCTCGCCTAGAACTATCCCATCCTCAGATGTGTCGTTTAAGACTCCCGTGATGTACTGACTTATTCCGGTAACTTGATCCTCGAGGCTCGGTTTGACCCCTACAACCCCATAGATGGACGCCGAACGCCCTGAGGTTTTGAGCATTAGAATGGGGGTTGCCAGCGGGATGTTCTCAACCTTTAATGCGGTATCTTCAACCCCATAATCCGACAGGGCTCCGATCTCAGGTATAGTGAAGAAGTCTTGGCTACCTCTGATCTCAACAACGTCGGACGGTGTCTTCTTGATCAAGACCCCGTTGACCGTGACTGAGGTTGCGGAGGACTCCGTTAAGACCTGATAGACGTTTGAGAAGGACGTCAGAGCTGTGAAGGCGAAGATTAGGATGGTTAGGTTGGTCATGCAGAGGATGCTTCTATACTTCCTACGTTTAACGTTACGTTTGCCAAGCGAGAAGATCACGGAGACTATGCTTCTCAATAAAGGCTTCCCCTCGATCTCGGGAGGCCTATATATCCTCGGAAAGAGGAAGAAAACCGAGAGGATCAAGGCTATAGCCGTGATGGCCAAGGTCAAGAACACGAGTAAGCCGGGGATCACCACCTTGAGGCTTTCGGTGGGCGATAGGGGTATGTGGAACACCACGTCGGTTCTAACCATCAACCTTATCCCGGGATACAGGAGATACAACGCCACGATCATGAATGGATAGAAAAGCAACGAGCCCACGATCTTCTTCCGTTCATTCTCGAATATGAAGGATATGAAGATCACGGTGAAGGACGCGAAGAAGAATGGGAAGAAAGAAGCGTGGGACTGAGCCAGACTCTTCATGTAGTTTATCCGCCATTCAAGAGCCCGCGAGACGGCGTAGGACTCCTCAAGCAATAAGCGTACAACCTTTAGGTCCTCGTCTGTTGGGTTGGGGGTTGAGGGTGGAAGCTTCTTCTCCGCCATGCTGATCTTCTCAGAGATCGATCGGAGGTCCTCTCTCTCCCCGCCTGTGAAGAAGCCTATAGCCTCCATCTCTACAAATTTCTCTTCGAAGGTTCTGATGACCTCTCTCATCGCGGCTATACTCGTCATGTAAGAGTAGATTCTAAGGTCTAGGACTGCGGATTCTCCTTGGCTGAAGTTGAAAGGTTTACCATTATTGTCTATCAGGCCCTCTATAATTTCGTATCTGGAAGGCTTCACTACCCATATGCTGTAAAACTTGGCTCTAACCTTGATGTATACCGGGGTGTCAGCCGGGATTACTACGGCGCTTTTATTGAAGAACTCCGCTGAGACGTAGTCTATTCCTCCCCCCTCATAACCGTAAGGCGGGTCGCCGTAGACGTATATTGAGTTTCTCTCGTCGCTCAGTCTCTCCTTGTTGACAGCGTCCACCACCTCGAAGGTGTACCAGTAGGCTTCACCCCTACTCAGGACGAAGAAGAGCTTTCCAGTCAGGAATATGGTGGCCGCAGGCGTAAGCGTGAAGACTATTTCTTTCGAATCCTTAACTCTACTTTCAGAATCTAAAACGTTCTGGGGGTAAATGCTGGGGATATAATCGAAGACTCCTAACTCGTTTTTATGCCAAGCGTACACAATGTATTCATGTCTACCTATTATGTCACGTTTAACTACTGTTGCGTTGTAGTATCCATCTGGGTCTGTTGAGGTAACCACGTAGGACTGGGTTGTCCAGTCGAGGATGAAGACCGTCGCGTTTCCGATGGGGTTTCCGTGCATGTCGAGAACTCTGCCGTAAATCTGCATGGTCTCATAGGTCTCCCCCTCGACGGTCTGGAGCTGAACCAAACTAATCATTAACAGAATCAAACATGCAATAACGAGGTGACGTATTCGGCTGGTCATGACCTCAACCTTCTGCAGTAATAAACTTCATTTTTTACTTAAGTTTTACGGTATTGCTTAG
>LUCD01000074.1 GCA_001593925.1 Candidatus Bathyarchaeota archaeon B26-1 | reverse complement strand
GTAATCAAAGTTGGCTTTATTCCAATAGCCTTCAAAACATTGATGCATTTCGTTGCTATTGGTGCGTCATGTTTCCTGCTCAGAATTATTTTGACAATGTAGTGTTTTCCATATTTGTCTTGACTGATGTATTTAGTTCCATCAGCAGAGAAAAGGCCTCGAAGCCAATCCCATTCTTCATAAGTTATGGAATCAAAGTTTAAGTGCTTTGTTCGAGTTCTTCTCCGTTTGTAGTAGCTTATAGTGGATTTTGGGACTTCTATCCCGAATTTTTCTTTTAGCTTCTTCTGTATTTCTCTATAGGATGCGTTTTCCGTCTTTATAAATTCAATAACCTTTTTAAGATGTCTTTTCTGCTTTTTCACCATTTTCTTGTTTCTTTTAACACTAACTACTTAATATATCTATCTATGTTTGTGAGATAACCATACTGACTACAATGTGCATGTTTTGCTAGAACTTCCTTGTCAGGTAGTCGATCATGGATTCGAAGATCAGCCTTCCGTCTCCGTATTTGGGAGGGCTCCCCCTTCTCGTCCAGTCTGGGAGCTGCCAGCCGTAGTAGGCCCTTTCTGGATGAGGCATCAACCCAAAGACCGTCCCTTCCGGGTTGCAGATTCCAGCTATATCATGGAAGGAGCCGTTTGGGTTGGTTGGATACCTGCCCTCCGCGTATCTTCCGTCCTCGTCGCAGTACCTGAAGACGAGCTGGTCGTTCTCGTAGAGCCTCTCTAGGTACTCTTGCTCTTTCCCCTCCGGGAAGATGAATCTTCCCTCGGCGTGGGCAACCGGAATCCTGAGGGTGACATCTCTCGGAACCTTGCTCGTGAAGATGCAGTTCCCTCGGTTCTCATGCTTGAGGTAGACCCAGCGGCACCTATATCCCACTGGAATATTCGTCGTTAAGGCTGCTTCCGGACGGCTTCCCACACCGTCGAAGCCCGGGAGCAGTCCAGCCTCAACGAGGACTTGAAAGCCGTTGCATATTCCAAGGACAGGTTTTCCCTCCTCGATGAACCTCTCCAAGTCGTCTCCGAGTTTTGTTAGGAGCCCCTTCGCGAGTATTGCTCCGGCTCTAACGTAGTCGCCGTATGAGAAGCCTCCGGGGATTACGAGGGCCTCGCTCTCTTGGAGAATCCCACGCTTAGCTATCTGGTTTATGTGGTAGACTTCGGCTTCTACGCCTAGCTCTGTAAAGGCCCTCTTGGTCTCGGCGTCACAGTTTGTCCCCCCAACGCGGAGAATGCAGACCCTAATCTCCCCCTTCTCCACGGCAGCTCACCCTCCGAAGGTACTTCTCCAAGCGTCTCTCAGATCCTTTATGCTGACGTCCACAACTCTCGAGCCGTTCAAGCCGTAGATTGAGAGCCAACCCTCCGCTTTAACTCTCCCTATGGGGGAGAACCTCAAACCCTTCATGAGGGCCTCAAACTCGTCCTTAACCTTTTCCGGGACCTCGATGAGGAATCTGCTGTTCGACTCCGAGAAGAGGACGAAGTCGCTTCTCGAGAGCCCGCCCGACGCCTCTACCTTCGAGAGGTTGATCTCTAAGCCTAGCCCTCCGGAGAACGCCATCTCAGCAGCTGCGACGCCCAGCCCCCCTTCGGACAGGTCGTGGCAGGCCTTGACGTAGCCCGAATCTATGGCTTTAACGACCGCCCTCACGGTTTCAGCGGCCTCCTTGATCCTGACTTTTGGAACCGACCGGCCGATGAACCCCTTAAGTCTGTAATACTCCGACCCTCCAAGCTCAGGGTAGGTCGCCCCAACCAGGTAGAGGATGCTCCCAGACTCTTTAAGGTCCATGGAGACCGTTCTCCTAATGTCAGGTATCACGCCTACCGCCGTTATGAGCAACGTCGGCGTCACGGGGCCGAGGGGAGACTCGTTGTAGAGGCTGTCCTTCCCGGAGATGAAAGGCGTACCGAAGCCCTTAGCGAACCTGTAGCATGCCTCACAAGCTCTGAGCAGTGAGCCGAGCCTGTCAGGCTTCTCCGGGTTTCCCCAGACGAAGTTGTCGAGGAGGGATATCCTCCTCCCGCCCACCGCAGTGTTGTTCCTTATGGCTTCATCGATGGCTGAGGCGGCCATCCAGTAAGGATCGATCTTCCCGTATCGAGGGTTCATCCCGCATGAGATCACGAGGCCCTTCCAAGAACCGTCTAAGGGTTTTAGGACGGCCGCGTCGCTCGGCCCGTCGTACCTGCCGCAGAAAGGCTTGAGAACGGTGTTACCCTTAACCTCGTGGTCGTAAGTCCTCACGACGCTCTCTTTACTCGCCACGTTTGGGGAGGCGAGAATCTTGAGGAGATCGCTGGTCAGGTCTTCGGGCTCCGGGAAACTCGGTTCACTAAGCCGGGGCCTAACCCACCGGGCTGTCCTCTCAACCGGAGGCGGGGAGAAGAGAAACTCGATGTCTAGGTCGGCCACCACGTAGCCTCTGTACCTCAACTCAAGCCTGCCGTCCGCAGTTAGCCTACCTATGGGCGTAGCCTCAACATCCTCCTCCCGGAAGACCTCGAGAACCTTCTCCAGATCGTTCTCCCGGACGGTTAGGAGCATCCTCTCCTGAGACTCAGATATGTATATCTCCCATGGAGCTATCCCGGGATACTTCAGCGGAACCTTCTCAAGGTCTACATAGGCTCCACACCCGAACCTGTGAGCTGTCTCTCCAACCGCGCTTGAGAGGCCTCCCCCTCCAAGATCGGTTATCGAAGTCCCTAAACCCAAATCTCTAACGGCGATTATAGCCCTCTTGAGCTTCTCCTCCTCGATGGGGTTCGCTATCTGAACAGCCGGCCTAGAGACGGTCTCCGACTCCTCTGTGAGTTCAAGAGAAGCAAAGGTTACACCGTGGATTCCGTCCCTACCGGTCCTCCCCCCAGCTAGAACTATGACGTCTCCAGGCTTGGCGTTCTTGACGTAGTTCTTAACGGGGAGTATCCCGACGCATCCGCAGTAGACGACCACGTTCCCGGTGTAGCTCTCATCGAAGTATATGGCTCCGTTCACGGTTGGTATACCCATATTGTTCCCGTAGTGGCCTATGCCCGCGACCACCCCCCGAAAGATGTACTTCGGATGCTTAACTCCCGGCGGCAGCTTCTCGAAGTCGTAGTCTAGGGGGCCGAAGCCGAGAACATCTGTGCACGCTATCGGGTCGGCCCATACCCCCAGCACGTCCCGTATAACCCCGCCTACACCCGTCGCGGCTCCTCCGAAAGGCTCTATCGCCGAGGGGTGGTTGTGGGTCTCAACCTTCACGGCCACGGCGTAGTCGCCATCAAAGTGGATTATGCCCGCGTTGTCCTCGAAGACGGAGACGCACCAAGGAGCATCGATCTCCTCCGTAGCCTTGACGATGTAAGTCTTCAGCAGACTGCGAACCTCTCTCCCATCAGAAGTCCTTATCGTCCCCTTGAAGGTCTTGTGGTAGCAGTGTTCAGACCATGTCTGACCAATCGTTTGGAGCTCGACATCGGTGGGGTTACGGCCGACCTTGGAGAAGTACTCCTTTACGCGCCTCATCTCTCGGAGGTTTAGGGCTAGACCCATCTCCCTGCTTATCCGGGCTAGGTCGCCGTTGTCAGCCTCGAGTAGATTGACCTCAAGGAGGCTGAAGGGCACGCTTTTTCTGAGGTAGAGCCTCCGGCTCATATCTTCTCCTCAACCTTGAATGTGTAGTCGTCCTTGACAGGGTTCGCCAGAAGCCTCTGACACATCTCCTCGACCAAGGCCTCAGCCTCCTCAGCCGAGGAGGCCTCCAGGATGATTCGATAGACCTTGCTCACCCTAACCTCTCTGACGGGGTAATTCAGCTCCTTCAGAGAGTTCTTCGTGGTCTCACCTTCGGGGTCCGAGTGGCCAGGCTTGAGGCTGACCTCAACCCGCGCAATGTATTCCATACTTTATTTGACGGGTGAGGGGAGATTAAAACCTTATGAGTCGAGCAAGGATGGCTTGAGGGACAACCTAGTCCATATAAAAAGGAGAAGGGATAATACATCTACCAGCTTTTAGGAGTCGACGGGTCTGGTCGAAATTGGACGGGAGGAATCCCTGTGATTGAGGAGGTCCTGCTCGGGAAGACCCCTTTCGGCGGGGAGATATACTATCTCCAGTCGGACCGGCCTTACGATATACCGGCCGTCAGAATCTTCGTCTCTGTTCAGAAGGCTATGAAGGATGTCTTCAAGGAGCCCATCGAAACGGTGGAAGAGTTCATAGCGTACGTGAATAGGCACCCCGAGGCCTCTAAGCCTTACGTGAGGAAAGTTTTACAGTACCACCACGGGGACATCGGAGAGATGGAGAGGTACGGCTTTTACATAAAGGCTGTCTCTAGGCTCTTTACGTTTCTGAGCTGGATACCGATAGGCGCGAACAGAGGGATCAAGGGTGTAGGGACAGAGCTCTCCCTCAGATACGTGGAGCATAAGGGTTTCGTAGACCACCGTAACGGAACTTTAAAGAGGGTTGAGGAGGAGTCCCTAGCCCTCTATCGGACGTTGAGGAACGCGAAGACGGCGAAGGAGGATGCCAGATACGTACTCCCCCTCTCAACGGTGACCGAGGAGATAATCCACATACAGATCGGTAGGGACCTAGCTAAGTGGGCGAACTATCTCAAGAATGAACCTTTCGAGGAGGCTAGAGCCGTCGGCGAAGCCCTCTCAAGGTGGAACGAGGAGGAAAACGGCTTCTCCATGCCCACAGCCGAGATGCCGGCCTCCAAGATGCCTCTCCTCTCAGAAGACGAGGACGCCCAGAGAAGCCTCCTCAAAGAGTTCCTAGCCGGCAAACCTAGGAGAATCCATTACGACCCGTACACGCAGGCTTTAGTCTGGAACTCCAGAAGGTCGATCGCGAGTTTCCACCAAGACGTGAGGAATAGGCAAGTATACTTCTGGTGGCCTTCTTGGGAGTCCGTTATAGAGGAAAAGGAATTCTATACGCCTCCCGGCATACCTGCACATTTGAGGGAAGCCGTTCAAGAACATTACCGTCGTCTCCTCGAAGTCTCTAGCGGCCTCTTCTGCAGGGGAGAAACTCAGAGGGCTGTATACGCAACCCCCCTAGGAAAGATCATGGACCTCTACTGCGCGATCTACGGGAACAGGAACATCTACGAAACCGTGATGTTGAGGGCGTGCATGAGAGCTCAACTCGAGATAAGGAGGCAGTACAGGCTTATAGCAGAGAGCATCAAAGGAGACTTTCCAGGGAAGCTCGGAGCCAGATGCGAGACCGAGAGGAGATGCTTCGAGCCTCAAAAGGAGCTGTGTCCACTATACAACCGCTACGTAATAGGAGCCCAAAGCCTTAAAGGCTCAGAACTGAAGATATAGAAGAGTGTGTAGGGAGGGTGGTGGATGAGGAAGATACCTATCGCGTTGCAGCTCTACTCGGTTCGGGAAGATTGCGCCCGTGACCTCCCCGGAACCCTCGAGGCTATAGCGGATATGGGATACGAAGGCGTCGAGTTCGCGGGGTACTACGGTCGGAGCGCAGAGGAGCTGAGGAGGATGCTGGATGACGTAGGGTTGAAGGTGGCCGGTACACACATCAGCATCCACACCTTGCTTGGAGACGAACTGGAGCGGACGGTCGAGTTCAACCGAACTCTGGGAAACAAGTTCCTGATAGTGCCCGGCCTGCCGGAGGAGATGAGGAACTCTAAGGCCGCGTGGCTCAGAACGGCCCGTCTAATGAATGAGATCGCTGAGCGCCTAGAAGGGATGCGGGTCGGCTACCACAATCACATGATAGAGTTCCAACCGTTAAACGGGGAACTGCCGTGGGACATATTCTTCAAGGCTACGGCTCCGGAGGTCGTCATGCAATTAGATACTGGAAACGCAATGCGTGGAGGAGTCAGCCCCGACGAGATACTGGAGATTCTGAAGAGGTATCCGGGCCGCGCTCTAACAGTTCACCTCAAGGAGTACTCATCCACGAACGATAAAGCCCTTATAGGGGAGGGAGAGATGAAGTGGAAGGAGTTCTTCTCGTTGTGCGAAACGATAGGCGGCACGGAATGGTACATCGTCGAGCAGGAGAGTTACGCCTACCCCCCGCTCGAATGCGTCAGACGTTGCCTAAACAACCTGAAAGAACTTATGGGGTAGCCTCAGAGATGCGGCTTTCCTCCATCCTTAAAAGCCAGCTTGGAAGATAAAGTCTTAAGTTTGAGCCCATAAAATTCGGTCGGTGATGTAGTATGCAATGGGAAAAGATTACCTCGCGAGAGCTCTACGAGATGGTTAAGGAGGAGGTCTGCATAATCCCGATCGGGAGCCTCGAGAAGCATGGGGAACATCTACCTTTGGGGAACGACGCCCTTATAGCCCACAAGTTGGCCCTGATGGCCGTTGAGAAGGAGCCTGCGGTCGTCCTGCCCCCACTCTACTTCGCTTACACGAAGGCCATGAAGAACCTGACCGGTGCGATCTCGTTAGAAACCGATGTTCTACTCGCCTTCCTCGAGAACCTCTGCGACGAAGTCGCTAGGAACGGCTTTAAAAAGATAATCTTACTAAACTTTCACGGGGGCAACGTAAGCATCCTTGGGGTCTTCCTCCGGCACGTGGCCGACAAAGGGAAAGACTACGCAGTATATCTTCCACCGATCTTTCTCGCCCCGGAAGTCATCAAGGAAGTGAAGGAAACGTCGGAGACTGGGCACGCTGGCGAGATAGAGACCAGCATCTCCTTATACCTCTTCCCCGAACTCTGCAAGATGGAGAGGCTTCCGAAGGAGTTTTACAGTTCAAGAAGGGACTACGATGTCTCGCCAGCCTCAACCTCGATCGACTGGTACGCGGCCTACCCCGACGCATACGTTGGAGACGCGAGAAAGGCGAACGCTGAGAAGGGGAGGCGAATCG
>LUCD01000073.1 GCA_001593925.1 Candidatus Bathyarchaeota archaeon B26-1 | reverse complement strand
TTGACATCGCCAAGCTCGACGCCTACGAATTGGCGTGGCTTAGATGCCGGAAGATCGGATACATCTTCCAGACCTTCAACCTCATCCCGGTTCTGACAGCCTTGGAGAACGTTACCCTCCCCATGATCTTCGCTGGTGTGGGTAGGGAGGAACGTCTAAGGAGGGCCACAGAGATACTTGAGACCGTTGGGCTTGGGGAGAGGCTTCATCACAAGCCCAGCGAGCTGAGCGGAGGCCAACAGCAACGCGTCGCCATAGCTAGGGCTTTAGCCAATAACCCGGTCATCGTCTTGGCTGATGAGCCTACCGGCAACCTAGACCTGCACACTGGACTCGAGATAATATCGTTGCTGAGGGAGCTCAACAAGGAGAAGGGTGTAACCGTGATCTCTGCAACCCACGACCTCAAGATGATCGATGTTAGCGACAGGATCATATATCTTCGTGACGGCCGCATAGACAGGTATGAGACTAGGGCTGAAGTCTACGTCAGCATCGAATAGAACCTTTCTATAGCGTAGGTTTATCCTCCAATTTCTTATCCTTTTCAACGCGGCGTTCTATTTTCTCTGGCTTATCTCTATTTGAAGGGTCTCGTCGCCTCTAATCTCCACGCCCTTGAGCGTTGAGATCATACCTAAAACCGATCTCCTTACGATCTCAGAGATGAATTGGTTTATGTGGACCTCGACCCCATTCAACGTTATTCGAGTCTTGAGCCTCGGCCTAACCTTTATGAGAGCGCAGTCGTCGAGCTTTGCTCTGCCATCGTGGATGGCCTCCGCGAGGCTCTCACACCTCCGATACTGACACTTCCCGCAGTCCAAGTTCGGGAGGGAATCCAAAATCTCGAGTATGGATTTCCTCCTCTCCACATACTCGATCGCTCGCTCCGTTAGGGTTGAGAGGTTCTCCTTCACACTCAGGATCGGTTCTCCCAAGGTTTCTAGGGAGCAGAACGCCAAAGCCTCGCCTCGTATCCTCCTCCGGAAATCTTCATACTCTCTAAGGGTTCTGACACATACGATCTTACCGATATGCTTGTCCTCAAGAACGATCTTGGAGAACCCCTCCAGTATTAAGAGGTCGGCTTTAGGGATTAGGTCCAGCAGGCTTCGGAGGTTTAAGGCTCCAAGTCCTTTCCGGTGGATGACCGTTGTCTCGACGTCTGAGACCGCGATGACGGGGTTCGCCCCGGAGGCGGCGTGCCTCCACGTGTCTTTTCCCTCCCTATCGATCCTGAAGCCTTTCTGGTCGATATGTTTAGCCGTCGCCACCGAGTAGCCCCTTTCCGTAAGTCTGCTGATTAGCCCCTCGATAACCGTGGTTTTCCCAGACTCTTTATAACCAATCACGGCGATCACAGGTATTCGGGTCGGTCTCTCCCCCATTTCGGCTCCCTCGCAGAGAAACGTTGTCGGCAATAAATCCGCTCAACCGAGGCTATTAATCTTATGGAAGCAACCCTAACATTCCCGGCGAAACTTCAAACACCAAAAAGTCGAACCTAAAACACTTATAAGCAACGAAAGAACATGATAAAACCCAAAAGGGGGAAGAGAGCGATCGGGAAAAGAATCCGCGTCCAGAGACGGGGCAGAGGCGGTCCAACCTGGAGGGCTTCAACCCACAAGAGGGTAGCCCCTGTTCACTATCCTCCTCTAGAGGAAGAAAGGAAGAGTGGAGTATTGAAGGGGCAGATCATCGAGCTCCTCCATGAGCCGGGTAGAGGAGCCCCTCTTGCGGCTATAGAGCTCGAAGACGGGAGGGTCTACTACTCGGTCGTTCCAGAGGGGGTCCATGAAGGCCAGGTTATAGAGCTTGGCGAAGGCGCCTCGGTGAAGGTTGGAAACGTTCTCCCAGTTGGGAAGATACCTGAAGGAACAATAGTCTGCAACGTTGAGTTGTCTCCAGGAGACGGAGGTAAGATCGCTCGTTCCTCAGGCTCCTACGCAACCGTGGTCTCTCATACCCCAGACGGCACAATAATCAAGTTGCCTTCCGGGAAGACGCGGTACGTCAACGACCTCTGCTTAGCTACGATAGGGGTTATCTCGGGGGCCGGTAGAACCGAGAAACCCTTCCTCAAGGCTGGAGCCAAGTTCCACTGGATGAAGGCGAAGGGGCATAAGTATCCGAGAACCCGTGGGAGGGCCATGGTCGCGGCTGTTCACCCCTATGGGAGCAGTAAGAGGGGAGCTAGGAAGGTTACGACAGTCTCGCGCCACGCTCCTCCCGGCCAGAAGGTTGGGCTTATAGCCGCGAAGAGTACAGGCCGTAAAAAGAAAAGAAGAAGATAGATGCTCTAACAGTTTAGCCTTTACTTGAGCCTTCTTTAAGATGGTAAGGATAAGGTTCAATCGGGAATCTCCACAAATAAAGATATAAACGGTTGATTCGCATCTTAATTCGTCTATTCTTCGCTTGGAGAGGCTTGCGGGGAGTGGAACAGCAGTAATGGACGGATACGACTTGATTACTACTAAGGAGATGCGTGTTCTCGAACTGAACGCCGAGTACTTTGGGGTTTCAAGGTTGCAGTTGATGGAGAACGCTGGAAGGAACGTTGCCGTAGAGGTGGCGTCTCGATTTAAGCCTCAAGAAGCAAGGATTACGGTCTTCTGTGGTTTAGGGGGGAACGGCGGTGACGGCTTCGTGGCCGCTAGACATCTACTCTGTTTAGGTTTCAAGGTTGAGGTGATATTGGCCGGTAGACCCTCCAACATAACCAGTGAGGAGGCGAAGAAGAACTGGCAGGCCCTTGAGTCTCTAGGAGATTCCATAACCGTAAAGGAAGTCTATGATTCCTCCCTAGTTCCGGAAGTGGAGGCCGAGGTGGTGATCGACGCGCTTTTGGGGATAGGTGTCAAAGGGAGACTCCGTCCACCCATACTCCAGATCGTTAAAGCCATAAATGAGGCTGAGGCCTTCCGGGTTGCCGTCGACGTACCAACCGGCATAGACTCCGACACCGGCGAGGTTCTAGGCGAAGCCGTAAGAGCAGACCTAACGGTTACGTTCCATAAAGCTAAGCCAGGCCTCCTTAAAGCGAAGGAGTACGTTGGAGACCTCGTGGTGAGGCATATTGGGCTTCCTGAGGAGATAGAGAGGTACGCGGGGCCGGGAGACGTCTACGCCGTTGTGAAGCCTAGACCCCCAGAATCGCATAAGGGAGACTTCGGGAGGCTCCTAGTGATCGGTGGAAGCGCGGTCTACTTCGGCGCCCCCGCGCTCGTCGCGTCGGCGGCTCTCAGGACAGGGGTCGACCTGGCGTATATAGCGGCTCCAGAGAAGACAGCCCAAGCCATCTCAACCATGTCGCCGAACTTGATCACGTTCAAGCTGGAGGGAGACCACCTTAACCGCCTGAACATCCCGGTTATCAGACGGTGCTTAGAGAAGGCTACGGCCGTGGTGGTTGGGCCGGGCCTCGGCCTCCACAAGGAGACCGAGGAAGCCCTCAAGGAGGTCTTGAGGATCGTGGAGGAGAGGGGGATACCGGTCCTGCTCGACGCCGACGGCTTGAAGGCCTTCGCAAACTTCAAACGTAGGTTGAGGGTTCCCCTCGTCCTCACACCTCACGCAGGCGAGTACAAGATACTGACCGGGGATACCTTGCCGGGGAAACTGAAAGATCGCATAGAGATGGTTCGTAGAGCGGCTCAGGAGCTCAACGCCGTGATCCTCCTGAAGTCGAACGTCGACGTAATCTCTGACGGCGTGAGGGTCAAGCTGAACTTCACCGGGAATCCCGGGATGACCGTCGGAGGGACGGGCGACGTTCTCTCAGGGATAGTTGGGGCCTTTCTGGCTCAAGGAGCCGACCCCTTCAACGCCGCGGTTGCTGGAGCCTTCATAAATGGGGCGGCGGGGGACTTCGTCAAGGCCGAGAAGGGCTACCACATGCTCCCAACCGACCTCCTCGAATGGATTCCGAGGGTCATCGATGACCCCATGAGCCACGTCAAGGTGCGGAGGAGTGTCCCGAGAGGCCTCTGAGATTCCGAGAATCTTCGTCTACCATGCTAGGCAGTGCGACCCAAAGAAGTGTACGGCCCTCAAGCTTAAACGCCACGGCTTCGTCAGGATCGTCTATAGGCTGGACCGTCTACCGCGTGGAGCCGTGGTCTTGAACCCCCTCTCGGAGAAGGCTCTCTCCCCAGCCGACCGTGACAGAGCTCTTTCCAAGGGACTTGTAGCCTTAGACTGCAGCTGGGCCCGCATCAGGGATGTTCTCCCATCTTCTTTAGGGAGATGGTCGCGGTGTCTCCCCTACCTTGTGGCGGCCAACCCCGTGAATTACGGTCTTCCAACGAAACTCTCCACGGTTGAAGCCTTATCGGCGGCTCTCTACATAATGGGTTTCAAGGAGCCCGCTGAGAGGCTTCTCTCGATCTTCAAGTGGGGTCCAACGTTCATCTCGTTGAACCGTGAATTCCTAGATGAGTATTCTAGGGCTAAAGATAGTAGGGGGGTTGTGCGTATACAGGAGCGGTTCATCAGGTCCGGCGTTAGGTCGTGAATGCCCCTTAAACCACCCTGTTCTCTGAGATGAACTCCTTGATCCTTTTCAGCCCCTCCAGAATCTCCTTATCGGACGTCGCGTAAGAGAGCCTTATATGCTCCCCTTCACCCTCAATCTTCTTTCCGAAGTGGATGTCCGCCAGAACGGCTACTCCGGCCTCATAGAGCAGACGCTTCCTGAACTCCTCAGAGTCTTTTACTCCCACAAGCCTGCAAGCCTCGGTCACGTTGGGCCACGCGTAGAATGCTCCTCCGGGCTTGAGGCACTTCACGCCTTCTATGGAGTTCAACCCGTCGACTATGAGGTCTCTCCTCCTCTTGAAGGTCTTAACCATCCTTTCTACGTCGCTCCATGCACCCTTCAAGGCCGCTAGAGCCGCGCACTGGCTTGGCTGTGCCGCACAGGACTCGGTGTTTGTAACCCACCTAGCTAAGTACTTTGCCAGCTTCTTGTTGGCGGCGAAACCTATTCTCCACCCGCCCATAGAGAAGCTCTTGGAGACGCCGTCCACCATTATGGTTCTCTCCTGCATTCCGGGCATCGACGCTATGCTCACGAACTCCCTGTCGTAGATTATTCTGGAGTATATTTCATCCGAGAATACCCAAAGGTTGTCGTAGCGTTTCACTACGTCGGCTATTGCCTCCAAGTCTTCTCGGCTGAGAACCCCTCCGGTTGGGTTGTGAGGAGAGTTTAGGATCAGAAGCCTCGTCTTCTCGTTCACTTTCCTTTCGAGCTCCTCGATGTCGAAGCTGTAGTTCTTCTCCTCCCTCAGGTTTATGGGGACGGGGACGGCTCCCTGAGCCCTTATCTGCGACTCGTAGATCGGGAAGCCTGGGTTAGGATAGATGACCTCGTGGCCCTTACCATAATCGGTTACCGTTAAGATGGAGTACCCGATGAAGGGTTTCCCTCCACAAGCCACAACGACCGAGTCAGGTTCGACGTCTATGCCTCTGCTCTCGGAGAAGTACTCGGCCACGGCTTCCCGGAGCTCCATCATGCCTGGGGAAGGCGTGTACCTAGTCTTTCCGGCCTTTATGGCTTCTATCACGGCCTCCTTAACGCTCTCAGGAGTGCCGAAGTCCGGCTCTCCAATGCAGAAGTTCACGATGTCCCTGCCTTCGGCACAGAGCTTCTCGACCTCCCCTAGAACGACGAAAGCGTTCTCCGTTCCTAAGGTTCGCGTTCTATTCGATATCTCCAGCAACCCGGTATACCCCACATAACATTATTACGTTGCTAGATATTTCTTGCGGTTACCATATTTATTTCCTTTACCTAAGACTTAAAGGATACTGACAAGATGAAGGGTTGATGTTTCGTCCAGTTTGAGCGGCGCGGCTTTCCTTAAGGTGGGGGTTACATTCTTTTTCGGGGTGTGCGATGAAAAATGGGGTTCTGAAAAGTGAAACTTTCACAGATGCCGTGCAACCATAAACTCTTATCTTGTTAGCATTCCACCTGAAGATGCAAAAAATATAAAAATTTCTAATAGGTTCTTTATTTGAAGGAGGTACATTTATTGGCGTCGATTCTCTGCGAAGGGGATGAGATGAAATGAAGGTTTTGATTTTGAGGGAGGATGAGGTTAAATCTCTACTATCGATGGAGGAGACTCTCAAGGTTGTTGAAGAGGCGTTTAGGGAGAAGGGTCTAGGGCACGTCCAGATGCCTCCGAAACCATACCTCTTCTATAAGCGATACAACGGCGATCTGAGGGTTATGCCATCCTACTTGGAGAGAATGGACACATCAGCCGTCAAGGTTGTAAATGTTCACCCAAATAATCCGGCCTTGCATGGGCTACCAACGGTCATGGCCGTCATAATCCTAATAGACCCGAAGACCGGAGCTCCACTAGCTATTATGGGAGGCTCCTACATAACGGCTATGAGAACTGGAGCAGCTGGCGGGATCGCCGCAAAGTATCTGGCGAGAAAAGACTCTAGGGTGGTCGCTATGATTGGAGCCGGGACTCAGGCTAGAACTCAGCTCAAGGCTTTAACCACGGTGTACGGGAGATTTGAGGAGGTTAGAGTTTGGAGCCGGACCGAGAGAAGTAGGGAAGCCTTCGTATCGGAGGCTAAAAGCATGTATAGCGGTGTTATAGGCGACATCACCTCGTTTGGAGAGGTTAAGGACGCGGTTGCCGGAGCAGATATAGTGGTGACAACAACACCGTCAAGAAAGCCTCTAGTCATGAATGAGTGGGTGAGTGAGGGAACCCACATCAATTGTATAGGGGCTGATGCGCCCGGGAAGGAGGAGCTCGACCCAGCAATATTGAAGAGGGCCAAGATAGTCGTAGATGATTGGGAGCAAGCATCACACAGCGGGGAGATAAATGTTCCCTTAGCCAAGGGAATCATCA
>LUCD01000072.1 GCA_001593925.1 Candidatus Bathyarchaeota archaeon B26-1 | reverse complement strand
CTAAACATCTCATCTTATTTAGGATGGCGAATTCGTTAACAACCCTGCGGCTTTCTCTCCACATTTTTTGGGGCGGAAGGGGTTCTAGGAGGTTTTGTTGAACGTGAGATCGGTTTTCCTCTACTTCTCCGGTTTGAACCTCCCGGATATCTTCTCCTTCACCGAAAGGAAGTGTTTCGGGAGTTCTTCGGGGGGTAGCCCGTTCGCCAGATACTGCGAGAACGTTCTGGCGTAGGCCTCTTTATCCTCAGCTGAGAGTTTAGCCGCGTACTCGGCGATGTGGCGGCCGCTTACCCTATCCTCGTCTGGCAGAATCTCCTCGCCATGTCTGACCGAGACCCCCGCGTCTAGGAAGCCTTTGAGAGCCGCGAAGACGCGGGCTCCCTTCGTAGGGGCCTGTAAACCTATATCGAGAACCGCCTCCTTCACACCCTTAGCTAGGGCTTTATACCCGCAGAGTAGCCCCGTCAAGTATGCGGCTGGAAGGTTTCCGCAGGGCCCACGCCAACCGTAATCTCTCACGAGCTCCCTCGAGTGAGCTGAGGCTACCACCCGGTCTCCAACTATATCCGCCTCGACCACTTGAACGAGCATGTTCTTCAGGGAGCCCCTGACGACGGGCAACCCTGATCGGACGAGCCTCAGCCTCAAGCGGTAGTCGGTCTTACCTTCTCTTCTCCGACGGAACGGAACGTTATATCTTGGGCCCCTCGCCATCACCTTCTCCTCTCCAGCCTGTGAGTCTCTATGTACCTCTTCAGCTCCGCCACGGACCTTATCGTCCCGCTCTTGGCCATGATGTATAGTCTGCGGTAGGTTGTTCTGGTTATTGCACGTTTCTCGCGGAGGATACGTAGCCTCCTCCTCAACGCTCTTATCCTCATAATCCACATCTTCTTTCTGGGTTGCCTAGCTTTGAGGGCTCCGCTTCTACTTCCGGGACCCCTCCTCCGCCCCTTTTTCTTCTTCTGGTGTAGGATGCGGGCTCTGGCGCGGCTGACCCCCCTCTTCTTGAGCGCGCGGATAGCTCCTTCATGGATCAGCTTTCTGATCTCCTCCCGCGTGATAGCCGACTCAACCTCGTCGATCCTCTCAGGGTCGATCCAGACTCTATTTTCTCCAACCTTCAGTATCTCGGCGGCCAGCCGCCTTTGACTCCTCAACGTCAAGGCTTCACCCTCCAAAACCTCTCTATTGAGCCTCCTCGAGCTCCTCCCTCTCCACGGGGTTCAGAACGTGAATGCCCATCTCTCTAGCCAAGTTGATGATCTCGATCCTCTTCCGGTAACCTACTGTGTGAGCTATCCTCACAGCCTCGGAGTTAGGGTCGACCCCGTCCAGTTCGTCGATACTATGGATCAGGACTTCCTTGAAGCCTGAGGGGTGGAGGCCCCTCGCGTCCTTCGGGCTTCTATACCCGACGTTCGGAGTCTTCGGCCAGCCCTTCACACCCTTCCTCATCTTGCTGTCTATTCCTCTGGGGCTCCTCCAGTTCTCCTTTAACCGTTTGTACCGCCAGCTCTCCTGCCTGCGGAACCTCGGCTTTTTAACCTTCTTCTTCCGTTCTACGGCTTTAACCTGCTCCTCCGGAGGCTTCTTGACGCTACTCAATCGGATAACCCCCTACTCTTCTCGTAGATGTAGATGCCGTCGAGGAAGACCCGTGGGTCCTTCTTCTTCACTTTCGTTGCCAACTCTATGTTTGCGGCGGTCTGACCGACGTCCTCGATGTTTATCCCCTGCACGATTATGTCTTCTCCTTTCACTTTGACCTTCACGTCGCCTACGATCTTAGCTACTCGAGGACTCTTCTCTCCTATAAAGTTCTCTATGAGAACCTTGTCGCCGGCAACCTTGACGGATACTGGGAAGTGGGAGTAGACCATCTTCAACTTGTATGTGAAGCCTTCGGTCACGCCGATGATCATGTTCCTTATGTGGGAGCAGATCGTCCCGACGAGGGCCGCCTCCTTCTTCCTCGGCCACAGGGCTTCAACCACAACCTTACCGTCCTCCACCCTTATGGAGACGGGTGCGTAGGAGAAGTCCCGGACCAGCCTGCCCTTCTCACCTATGACCTCGACTACCCTCCCCTCCACACGGACCTCCACGTTCTCCGGAACATCAACGGTCTTCGATTCAAGCGGAACGGTCATGGCGCATCCTCTCTAATAGACGTAGGCGAGTAGGCGCCCACCTATCTTCCTCTTCTTTGCTTCATGATGCGACATAACTCCTTCAGGGGTTGAGATCACAAGGACACCTATGCCCTTCGCTGGCAGATACATCTTCTCCCACTTCTCAATCTCGTCGGCCTTAACCGGGAAACGAGGCCTTATAGCCCCGCATTTGTTGATCCTTCCGAGGAGCTGAACCCTGAACTTCCCGGTCCGCCCGTCATCGATGAACTCGAACTCCCCAATGTAACCGTTCATCTGGAAGACCCTCAAGGTGTTCCCTAAGAGCTTGGAGGCCGGCCAGATTATGCACTCCCTCTTCCTCCTCATCTCGTTATTCATGATCGTCGTCAGCCCGTTAGAAAGCACGTCCATGCCCAACCACCCTACGATTTGAATCCTCCCATTTCACTCATACTTCCTGAAACCGAGCTTCTCAGCAACCTCTCTGAAGCATTGGCGGCAGAGGTAGAGCCCATACCTGCGGATGACGGGCCCATAAGAGCCGCATCTACGGCAGGGCCTACTTCCCTTGCCGTACTTGCGTTCCTTCTTTTCATACTTCTGGCTTGCCATCCATCCCTCCTCCTACACGACCTCAACCCCAAACTTTTCCTGCACGAAGAGGATGGACTCCTCTCGGGTTAGGAGATGGCTTGAACCGACCTTCGATCTGGCGCGGCGTCTCCTCTTCACCCTGTATCCAGGCCTCTCCATCGATACGCAGATGTCCATACCTGTTATTCCGAGCTCCGGTTTATAGGTCGTTCCAGGAATCTCTATATGTTCCTTTATCCCGAAGGAGAAGTTTCCGAGCTCGTCGAAGGACCGGCTTTGAATCTTGTTGTCTACAGCTTGGAAGGCCTTCTTCAGGAACTCCTCGGCTCTGCCTCCCCGAAGCGTGACGAGGCACGCTATGGGTTCCCCCCTCCTGATTCCAAAGTCTCGAATGGTCTTCTTTGCTTTCCGTCTACAGGGCTTCTGGCCGGTCAGTTCCTCTAGGATTTTGGAGGCTTTCTCAAGGGGTTCCCCGGACTTGCCGACCGAGATGTTCACGACGACCTTCTCTATCCTAGGCTTCAGCATAGGGTTCTCATCCCACATCCTCTTTATTGCTTCAGCCTTCTCTGAAGGAATTACGTCGGGCATCCCTTTAAGGCGCCTCCTCCACGCTTGGCAGGGAGATTCTAGGCTCCTCGTCTCCTATGACGAAGACGTAGTTGAGGGTTGTCTGGTAGGTTTCTCCATGGCTGTCCTTTATGGTGACTAGGGAACGCTCCTTCTTGCCGCCGGCCTTCCTCTCTATAGAAATTATGTTCCCGTATCTGCCCATGTTCTTTCCTCCGGTGAAGATCGCGAATGAACCCTCAGCCAGCCTCAAATGTTCAAGGATTTCTCGGCTCTCAAGGCTTATCTTGAGCGTGTCGAAGACTCTGTAGACATCCTCCACAGGGTTCTGGGGGTCTTTAACCCTGATGAGAAAATTTCTCCCATCATGCATGTTGAGCTGTACGTTTCCGCCTTTAACTACAACTTTCCCTTCGATCCTGCAGAGCTTGAACTTAGCCTCTTCCGCCCCTATGGGGTGTAGCCGTAAGCCGTCCTTGCACGGGAGAACCCTGAAATGCTTCCCTATCTCGGGTATCGAGACTACATCCATCAATCCGACCGGGAAGAGGTCGTCACGTCTAACCTCGCCGTCAACAAGAACCTTGCCCTCAGAGATTATCCTCTTGGCTTCCCTCCTAGTCCTGGCGAACCCCAGAATCTCACGGACTATAAGCGTTAACGGTAAGCAACGGTTGATGGGGTGAGGCCCCGGGCTCGGCTTCAGAGCCCAGTGGAACCTCTTTCTATGGATGGGCCAGAACCACGGGGCGGCTTCACGTTTGAGATGGCCGCTTCCACCCTTCTTTCCCAAATCTATCTCCTCCTAGCTTGTTACTGTCTCCTCACTTTCTAATCTAGCCTCAGGCTGTTCAGCCTCTTCAGGGGCTCCCCTCCTCTCGAGGATTCTCTTTCTCCAGTCATCATCAAGGTTGAGGCTTAAAATCTCAACCTTCGATGGGTGTATCGGAACTGGAACCGTTGTTCCATCGGCTTTCTCGCGGGTTATCCCCTCGATGAATATGCGGAAGTTCTTACGGTCAACCCGGATCACCTTCCCCTCGAACCCTTTATGGTCCCCTCTCATAACCCTGACCGTGTCCCCCCTCCTGAGGGTCACAGCGTTGATCCTGTACTTCTCCTTCAGATCGGGTGAGAGGGGTGCGGAGAGGTATCTTCCCCTCCTGTGATGGGGCGCCCTATACATCCTCTTCCTCTGTTTCCCCGGCTTCTTCGTCTTGGTCTTCATGGCTGAACCACCTAAACTATTATGCTTGAGGCGCTGGCTATTCTCGGCCACCTCTCGGCGGCCTCCCTGGCTACGGGTCCACGTATCTCGGAGCCCTTCATGTCGCCGTCAGGGGTTATTATGACGACGGCGTTGTCCTCGAATTGGACCCATACTCCGTCTGGACGCCGGTAAGGTTTCTTCTGCCTGACGACTACCGCCCTGAAGAGCTTCTTCCTCATGTCGGGGGTTCCCTTCCGGACGGAGACGACGACGGCGTCTCCGACGGAGGCTGAAGGGTTACGTCTCAGCCTGCCCTTATACCCTATCACCTGGATTATCCTGAGAATCTTCGCGCCTGAGTTGTCTGCGCATTTGATTAGGGAGCCGACTGGGAGACCCCTGGAGATTTTCGGTTTCTGCCCGATGACCCCCCTTGAGATTAAGGCTCGCGCCCTAGCTCTTGCCGCCAACTCTCCCCGCACTCTCCAGTATCTCGACTACTACGAATGAGACCGTCTTGCTTATTGGACGGCACTCCGCGATCCTCACCCTGTCACCTTCCTTTGCGTCTATGCACGGCGGGTTGTGGGCCGGTATTCGGCTCCGTCTCCTCTCGTAACGTTTAAACTTTGGGACGTACTTCAGGTAGTCGCGCCTCACGATCACTGTCTTCTCCATCTTGTCACTGACGACGACTCCTTCTAGGATTCTGCCTCTGACTGAGAGCTGCCCGTGGAAGGGGCAGTTCCTGTCGTCACATGACCTTTCTGGCTTCGGGAATCTGAAGGACGACATCACCATCGCCTCCTAACTCGCCTCTTAACGCGGTCTTCGGGGCGGCCTACCAACGCTCTTCCGTCAACCTCAACAACCGTTCCGTCTGGCAGAGTGAAGTGGAAGACGGCTACATCCTTAACTATGATCTTCTTTTCACCTTCATGGAGGATCGTGAATGTGTTCCTCGTCTCGTCGACCACCCTACCCTCTATACCCTCATAGTATGGATTCTTACTCTCCACGACCTTAGCCTTCAACCCTATGAACTCGTGTTGGAGTATAGCAGGGGTCACCTTCATCGCCTCTTCCTCCTCTCCTCGTTGTTAACCGTTAAGATTCTCGCTATCGTCTTTCTGATCTCACGGATTCTTGAGGGATTCTCAATCGTTCCTCCAGCCTTTATCATCGTTCTCAACCTCACCAGCTCCGCCTTGAGCTCTGCAAGCCTCTTCTCTCTTTCATCTCTGGACATCTCCCTGATCTCTCTCATCCTCAGTATCGGCATCTACCCGGCCTCCTCCTCGGTTGATCCCTCAGTAGCCTCGGACTTGACTCCCTCGACTTCTTCGACTCCAAGTATCTCGACTTGATCTGGCAACTCCGCCCCAGGCGGCATTATGCTCACTTTAACCCCGAACGTTCCGGGTTTGAGTTGAACGTGGGCCACGCCTTTCCGCACGTACTTCAAGGCGGGGTCTCCACATTTAGGCATGTATCCTTCCTTGAACTTCTCGGTTCGAGCCCGCTCCGTCCTCAACTTACCGCTTATGGTAATCTCAACGCCTAGGGCCCCCGCCTCCATGATCTGGCGGAGGGCCCAGTACGCGGCTCTTCTGAAGTGGACTCCCCGCCTGAGGGCTGAGGCTATTCTCAAGGCCATGACTTGAGCGTTGAGCTCGGGAACCTCTATCTCGGCCACCGAGATTTGGGGGTTCGGAACCTTGAATTTCTCCTCTAGGATTCTTGCGAGGGCCTTTATGGTCTCTCCTCCCCGTCCTATGATTATGCCCGGCCTCATAACGTAGACGACTATGTGGGTTCCAAGCGGGGTTCGGGTTATATCTACGCCTCCGTACCCCGCTCTGTCAAACTCCCTCCTGAGGAACTCGTCTATCTCACTCTTCTTTATAGAGTCTTCTATGAAGTGTTTTATGGACGACATTACTCCCCGCCCGTCCTCTCCCCAGTCTGTTCTAGAACGACCTCCATGTGGCAGAGCGTCTCGAACTTGGGGGTCGCCCTACCTCTAGCCCGAGGAATATACCTCTTCAACTTCGTTCCCGGGTAGGCGGCCGCGTGGACCACGCGTAGACTCTCTAGGTCGAAGCCCCTGTATATGGCGTTCGCCTCAGCGTTCTCTAGAACTTCCAGGAGCTTTTGAGCGGCCTTAACGGGGTATCTGCCGCAATAGAACTTTTGGAGGCCTCTCCTGTGGGGAACCTTCTTCTTGTGTCTGCGGAAGGGAACGGGCTTCTTCTTGGCGATCACCTGTTCTAGGAACTCTTTAGCCTCGTCGAGCATCATCCCTTTCACGGCGGCGCAGACTTCTCTAGCGGCTTTAGGGGATACCCTAAGCTCTCTGCCGCTCGCCTTCACCGTTAAGTCGGGATCGAAGCCCGTTGCGGAGTATCCCCAGTTTGGCACGTTAGGCTCCACCTACGACTTCCAATCAACAGATGCATCGTGATTTATAAGAATTTCCTCCTATATGGAGATTTCCCCACGTAAACCTCCTCTTTTTCCCTTTTTTGGGAGCGCCGTTTAACAGGCGCGGGTGCGGGAAACTTTGAGGATTAAGCGTTCTGTAACGCCGTCTCCATTCGGTGAAAGGTAACCTTTATGGTTAAAGCGGCCCTAAACTATGTGTGAGAACCCTGCTTCATCCTGTTCTCGGAGGCTAAACATGCCGAGAAAGACGGGGCGAAAAGTGATCCTCGACTCGAACTTCCTATTTGTCCCGGTGCACTTCAAGATCGACATCTTTGAAGCCATCGAGGAACTCGTTGGGAGATTTGAACCGATCGTCCTTTCCACGACTCTAGACGAGCTGAGGAGAATCTTTGAGGAAGGGTCCGAGAAGGTGAGACGTGAAGCGAACCTGGTCAGGCTCTTAGCTAGTAGGTGCCGGCTCATGGAGGTCCAGAAAGGCGTTGGGGAGACATGTGTTCGGGTTGCCAAGGAACTTGGATGCGCGGTTGCAACGAACGACCGGGAGTTGAGGAGGAGGCTCCGAAGGGAAGGCATAACTACGATCTTCTTAAGAGGGAAGAGCCGCATAGAGATCGAGGGTGAAGCTTAAGGTTTATGAACCTAAAGGAACACCTTAATGAGGCAACCTTTTATTCTTGGAGAGTGTTAGAAAGGTTTGTTGGGGGGTTCATCTAAGAATGTCTAAAGCCAAGATTAAAGTAGCCCTTGCAGGCGTCGGGAACTGCGCATCCGCCTTGATCCAAGGCGTCGAGTATTACCGTCACGTCCAGCATGAGGAGGAAGCCGTAGGGCTCAGCCATCTATACCTAGGTGGCTACCACCCGAGAGACATAGAGTTCGTCTGCGCATTCGACGTCGCATCCGGGAAGGTTGGAGCAGACCTCTCAGAAGCCATCTTCACCCACCCAAACAACACGATCAAGATCGCGGATGTTCCAAAGATCGGCGTGAAGGTTCTGAGGGGGCCCTTAATGGACGGCGTAAGCGGACCCCTAAGCGACGTAATAACGGTCGACGAGTCCGAGGAGGCCGATGTGGCGTCCGCCCTGAAGGAGAGCGGGGCCGAGATTCTTCTGAACCTTCTCCCAAGCGGAGCGTCTGAAGCCTCGAAGAGATACGCTGAAGAGTCTCTAAAGGCGGGCTGTGCCTTCGTGAACGTGACGCCGACCATCCTAGCGAGCGACCCCGAATGGGCCGGAAGGTTCAAGGAGAAAGGGTTACCCCTCGTGGGGGACGACCTAACCGACCAGGTGGGAGCCACAATAATCCATAAGGCGCTCTTGGAGACGTTGAGCAGGAGGGGGGTCCGCGTCTCCGAGACCTACCAGCTCGACGTCGGAGGGGGAACGGAGTCTCTAAACACCCTAGAACGCGCAAGAGACCTCAAAAGAGCGATCAAGACGAGCTCGGTGAGCTCGGTGCTCCCATACCCAGCCGAGATAGTAGCAGGCTCAACCGACTACGTAGACTTCTTGGGTAACAGGCGTGACAGCTACTTCTGGCTTAGAGGCCTCTACTTCGGAGGAGTCCCCATGCGGCTCGACATAAAGCTGAGCACGGTCGACGGGCCGAACGCCGGTTCGGTCCTCCTAGACGTGGTCAGAGCCGTCAAGATCGCCTTAAACAGGGGCGAGGCCGGCCATGTGCTGGCGATCTCCGCCTACGCCTTCAAGCGTCCGGCCGAGATTCTTCCGCCAGATGAGGCTGAGAAGCTCTTCGAGACGTTCGTTAGAAGCGGATAGCCGAAATCTAGGGAAGCCCCCTTTAAGCCTTTATAAGGCAAGCCCATCTATATCTTATTGCGGGGTTGTCCCTTTTGCCCTTCTCTCTCCTCAGAAGAGGCCGGAACGAGAGGGATGAGACCGTCTCAGCCTTCCTATCGGAGGTTAGGTCCAACGTTAGGCTTATAGCTACAAGTCTCACGAGGATAAGTGAGTTGAAGTCCCGGTTCGGCCTCTACGAGGAGGAGTTGAAGTCTCAGCTCGAAATAACAGTCTCGGAGCTCAAGAACCTTAGAGAACTCTTAGAGGAGAGGAAGACTATCCTTAACGGTTTGGATGGAGACTCCTACAACGCCGTGAAAGTTATGGAAGCCTACTCGATAATAAGCGATAGTGAAGGCGTCTCCTTCGTCGATGAGAACGCTGACCGCATCTTACGAGCCGCAAGATGGTGCGACGGAAGCCTAACAAAGGCGCTCAAGAACCTTAGGGAATCTGAGAGGTGACCGCCGGAGCCGATGCCCATAAGAGGCCCTCCCAAAAGGAAGAGATGGCTCTCCGTGGCCATACCAGCCTCCACAGTCTCAGACGTACCCCACCTGAGAGAGAAAACATACAAAGTAGGCCTGATTGGGAGGGCCCTAGCAATCTTTAGAGTCGACGAAATAATAATCTACTACGACGATCTCGGGAGAGATCAGAGGAGGGACCTCAACCTCATCGCAACAATCCTAACCTACATGGAGACCCCGCAATACTTGAGGAAGGCTCTCTTCAAGATTAGGCCGGAGCTCCGTTACGCGGGGATACTTCCCCCTCTGAGAACACCGCATCACCCAGTAGGGAAGAGAGTCAAGGACCTTAAGGTTGGGGAGCCCCGTGAAGGGGTCTCCATATCGACCAGCAAGGACGGAACCCTCGTGGACATCGGGGTGGATCGCCCAGCCCTCCTGCCGAACACACGCATCCCCGTTGGAACCCGCGTCACAGTTCGGGTGACGAGCGTTAAGCCGGAGCTGAAAGCGTCCTTGACGAGCCGAGAAAAGATCAATATTTACTGGGGCTACAAGGTGACTGCTTCAAGGACAACTCTTGGACAGGCCGTTAAGAAGGGAGGCTTCAACCTGGTCATAGCCACGTCACGTCTAGGCGAACCCGTAACAGCCATAATCGATAGGCTCACCGAGTCTTGGAGGTCCTCCGAGAGGGTGCTCGTGGCCTTCGGGGCACCAGCCAAGGGTCTACGGGAGATACTTGCCCAAGAAAGCCTCAGCCTAAAAGAGTTCGCTCACTTCACGGTGAACACGATACCGAACCAAGCGACTGAAACCGTTAGGACGGAGGAGGCTCTCTACGCAACCCTCTCAATCTTCAACCTGATAGATGACTGAGAAGTTTTTAGGTCTCTGCATGTTGTGGAGAACAGGTCTTAGGAACATTTTCGGTTTACCCGGTGGCTTCCACCGATTAAAGGATCAGATGAGAGCTCCGCTTTCTCTGAGGGCCTCCCTCAAGTCTCGGAGATT
>LUCD01000071.1 GCA_001593925.1 Candidatus Bathyarchaeota archaeon B26-1 | reverse complement strand
GACCTCTGGCGACGTCGCCAATGAGCTCATGCGTAGGTGCTGGCACCCAAAAGACCTCAAACATGTAAGGCCAGCTCTAGAACACCTAACAGCACTAGGAATCCTAGACAGAACAAAAGAGAAGAGGAAGAGAGGTAAAGGCGTAAAATGGGTATACAGAAAGGGCGAAAACTTTAAAGTCTTAGAACGCAGATCACCCTAAGACTAAAGTTTTGCTAAAATTCCACCACACCAAAACGGAACAGCTGTTCTTCAACTGCTTCTCTAATTAGGTGTCCGGCTACGTGGAGGATTGGTTCGCCGAGCTCGGGGTCTACAGCCATCGTTGCGGTGCACGGGTAGCTGTGGTGGGCTTTGGCAACCACATCGCGGATCTCATCTCTCTCCACTCTTCTGCCTATAAGTTTCTTTGCAACGTACCATGTTGACCCGCATGGGGCGCTACGTTCTATGGTGACGTTGTGGATGATTCTTGTTCCTCCCCTCTCCTCGGTGGTTATCTGGAGGGAGGGCTTCCCTATCTTGAACTCCCTTACGAACTCTGATATGAGCGGTTTCGTCTTGATCGTTTCTAAGGAGCAGAAGGGTTTGGGGAACGCGTACTCAATGTTCAGCTCTTCGCATTTCTCTTCCAGTTGTCTCTGAAGCCCCGGTGGAACCTCACGGAAGTCCTCAATCGGCACTATCAAACCCTTTACTCCTTCATCCTTGAGCATTGGGGGGAGGGCTAACAGCAAATCCTTGTGGATGCCGACGGCTATGCATACGTCGGCCGCTGGAATCCTCTTCGGAAGGTGCTCTTCGGGGTTCTCTATGAGAGGCGGAAGTTCAGAGGGGTCTCGCAGTTCGATCGCCGCACGAATTTTATGAACGTGGCTGTAGACTCCGTACTTGCAGAAGTCGCAGAGGAGGCCGCAGGACTTACAGAAGCTGGGGTCATTTATCAGGTTCCTTATCACGCGCTCCCCGTAGTCCCCGCTATAGATGAAAAGGAGGCTCAACATGCCTCGTCATTCACCCTTACGGCTCAGAGGTTAACGGTCTAAATTGGAAGAAGGCAAAGTTTAAGTCTTCCCCATATTCTTCTATACGGGTTTGACGGGCGGAGAAGGCTGAATGAGGTATCTTCGCCATAATGGTGTGCTGGTTCCACCCCCATACGTCGGGAGAGGCCTCAAGATCAAGGTTAGAGGAAAGACCATCAAGTTGACTCCTGAACAGGAGGAGATGGCCGTCGCGTGGGCGAAGAAGATAGGCACACCATACGTCGAGGACCCGGTCTTCGCCGAGAACTTCCACCGAGACTTCTCAAAGAAGCTCGGCGTCGACGTGAAACCTGAAGACGTCGACTACTCCGAGGTTCTCCACTTCATCGAGGAGGAGCGGGCGAGGAAGGCAAGCCTCTCAAGAGATGAGAGAAGGCGGCTGGCCGCTGAGAGGAAGGCCCGGAGAGAAGCGAATAAAGAGAAGTACGGGTACGCATGGGTGGACGGCGTCCGGATGGAGGTTGCCAACTACAGGGTTGAACCCAGCTCCATCTTTATGGGTAGAGGGGAGCATCCCTTACGCGGCAGATGGAAGGAAGGCCCAAGAGAGGAGGACATCGAGCTCAACCTCTCCCCGGACGCTCCTAGGCCCCCGGGAAACTGGAAGGCCATAGTCTGGCGGCCGAACGCCATGTGGATAGCCCGGTGGAGGGACAAGCTCACCGGCAAGATGAAGTATGTCTGGCTCTCGGATTCCAGCGTCCTGAAGCAGAGGAAGGAGATCGAGAAGTTCGAGAAGGCTAGGGAACTCCGCCAGAACCTTATGCGAGTCAAGAGGCATATCTGGGAGAACCTTGACGCCGAAGACTTGAAGCGGAGGAAGACAGCAACGGTCTGCTTCTTAATCGACGCGTTGAAGATCAGGGTTGGAGACGAGAAGGACCCCGACGAGGCGGACACTGTGGGGGCATCAACCCTCCGGCCGGAACATATCCGTTTTAACGGAGACGGCACAGTAACTTTCAACTTTCTGGGGAAGGACTCTGTCCCCCACATCTTCAGGGTTAAACTCCCGGATAAGGTTGTGAGGAACCTCAAGGAGTTTGTGGAGAACGCTAAGTCCGCGATCTTCGAAGGGGTCAACTCGAGGAGGGTCAGTGAGTTCCTCGACGAGGTGATGAGCGGCCTTTCAGCCAAGGTCTTTCGCACCTGCTACGCTTCTGAGGCCGTCGAGAAGACCCTGAAGAACTTCAAGGTTAGACGTGAAGACCCAGAATACGTCAAGAAGTACGTCGCAAAGATGGCCAACCTCGAAGCCGCCAAAGTCTGCAATCACAGACGAACGATCCCAAAGTCTTGGAAGGCCTCCCTAGAGAGGAAGATGATGCGCCTCAAGGCCCTAAAGAGACGGGCCAAAGAGGTTCAGGAGAGGCTTAACCAGAGGCTTGAGGAGAAGAGAACACGCTACACCGAGACGCTCAAGAAGAGAACGGAGAGACTTGAGGAGATGGAGAAGAAGCTTAAGAGTTATCAACACATGCTCCTCGAGAGGAAGAGAGAGGGGAGGCCAGTCAAAGCTCTGAAGAGACGCATCTCGCTCAAGCGGAGGGCCATAAAACGCCAAAGAGCGAGCATCCGTGAGCTGAAGGCCAAACAAGCTCGGGAGATGAGTAAGCTTAGAGAGAGACTTAAGAAGACGAGGCAACGTTACAGGGCGGCTATAGAGAAGCTGAGGCTCGAGATAAAGGCTCAAAGGGAGACCCGCGACTACAACCTCGGGACCTCGCTGAAGAGCTACATCGACCCCAGAATTTATTATAGATGGGGAAAGGATGTCGACTACGACTGGAAGAGATACTATCCTAAAACCCTCCAGAAGAAGTTCAGCTGGGTTGAATCCGAAGAGGCGGTGGCTGACCTCTAAAAACCAGCGCTCAACCCACTTTAAGGTATAGAAAAGGTTTAAGAAAGTTGGAGTAGATTTTAATTCGAGGCTAAGGTTACCATGTCAACGTTCTCCAAGGTTATCAAGAGAGACGGAAGGATAGTCGACTTCAACCCTGAAAAGATAACGATCGCGATATGGAAGGCTCTAAAGGCTACGGGTAGGGATGATAGAGAGTTAGCGGAGACCCTTGGAGCCCGTGTTGTAGAGAAGCTCAAAGAAAGGTTCGCGGGGAAAACCCCTCACGTCGAGGAGATACAAGACTTAGTTGAGGAGACCCTCGTGGAGAGCGGCCTCTACGAGGTCTCTAAAGCCTACATACTCTACAGGAGGAAGAGAAGCGAGATCAGGGAGATCAAAAGGCTCCTAGGAGTGACCGACGACCTGAAGTTGACGCCGAACGCGGCTGAGGTCTTGAAGGCTAGATACCTCCTCAAAGACGAGGAGGGCAGGGTGGTTGAGACTCCGGGTCAGATGTTGATGAGGGTCTCGAGGTACATCGGTTTGGTGGACGCCCTCTACTGGCCCGACATATATGATAAGGCCGGCAACCAACCTGTGAGGGAGGCTGAGCCTTTCAAACACTCAGATTACAAGCCTGTCAAGGCTAAACTAAACCAGTACGAGTTCGAGATGGTCCGTAGGCTCTACAATAGGCTTGGAAGAGAGGGCCGGATGAAGGTCTCATTCAAGAGGCTTATAGAGGCCATTGAGGAGCGTTGGGACAAGCTCTTCGAGGAGACGGTAGAGGTGTTTTATCAAGTCATGGTGAACAGGTACTTCCTACCTAACTCGCCGACCTTGATGAACGCCGGAGCTCCTCTAGGCCAGCTATCGGCGTGTTTCGTCATACCCGTGGAGGACTCGATAGAGAGCATCTTCGACGCCTTGAAGGCGACGGCGTTGATCCACAAGTCTGGCGGAGGCACAGGATTCAACTTCTCGAATCTTAGGGCTAGAGGCGACGTTGTTAAAACCACTAGGGGGGTTGCTTCGGGACCCGTCAGCTTCATGCGCATCTTCGACACGGCGACGGAGGTTATAAAGCAGGGGGGCAAACGGAGAGGTGCAAACATGGGTATACTGCGGGTCGACCATCCTGACATAGAGGAGTTCATAGAGTGCAAATCTAAGGTGGGGGGACTGACGAACTTCAACATATCCGTCGCGGTCACGGATAGTTTCATGAAGGCTGTGGAGAATGACGAGGAGTACGACCTGATCAGCCCTAGAACCGGTGAACCCGTCAAGAGGGTTAGAGCCAAACATATATTCGACCTCATCGTCTCGAACGCTTGGAAGACCGGCGATCCGGGTCTAATCTTCATAGACGTGATAAACAGGCATAACCCCACGCCGCACCTCGGCATGATCGAAGCCACGAACCCCTGCGGCGAACAGCCCCTACTACCCTACGAATCCTGTAACCTAGGCTCTATAAACCTCTCTCAGATGCTCACCAAGGCCGGAGATAAATACGAGGTTGACTGGAAGAAGCTCCGAGAAGTCGTCCGTATAGCGACGCACTTCTTGGACAACGTTATAGACGCGAACCTCCTACCATTACCGCAGATCGAGGAGGCAACCCTTAGAACTAGGAAGATCGGGCTTGGAGTTATGGGGTGGGCTGAAACCCTCTTCAAGTTGAGGATACCCTACAACTCCGAGAGAGCCTTGGAGCTCGCCCGTAAGATCATGGAGTACATAAACTACCACAGCAAGATGGCTTCGGCTGAGCTGGCGAGGGAACGCGGCTCATTCCCAGCCTTTAAAGGATCGATCTACGACTCTGAGGAGCCCCGGATGCCCTTCGAGGGTAAGGGAGAGAAACGCCGCAGCTTGGACTGGAGCAAGGTTAAGGACGCCATCAAGAAGCATAAAATCAGAAACTCCACCACAACCACCGTGGCTCCAACGGGCACGATAAGCATTATAGCCGGAACCTCAAGCGGGATAGAGCCGGCGTTCGCCCTCGCGTACATGAGGATAGTTCTAGGAGGGGTGAGGTTGTTGGAGATAAGTCCCGCCTTAGAGGAGGCCCTTAACGAGCTAGGCCTATACAAGGACGATATTGTCGGTCAGATATTAAAGAGTGGAAGTCTTAGGGAGGTGGAGGATGTCCCTGATGATCTAAGGAGAATCTTCGTTACAGCCCTAGAGATTGATGCTGAGTGGCACGTGAGGATGCAGGCGGCCTTCCAAGAGTTCACTGACAACGCCGTCTCCAAGACCGTGAACCTGAGGCGTGAAGCGTCCTACGATGATGTTAGGAAGGCCTTCCTCCTCGCGTATAGGCTTGGATGTAAGGGGATAACTGTCTATAGGTATGGGAGTAAGGGTGAACAGGTGCTCTATGTGGGGATACCTACGCCCCAACCCTCAGCCTCATGTCCTGTATGTGAGGGATAAGAGTGGGCAAGGTCTTTTTGTACTACGGAACGGGGGCCGGAAAGACCACCAACGCTTTAGGCCTAGCGTTGAGATGTGTGGGACACGGGCTTAAAGCTGTGATAATACAGTTCATGAAGGGACGTAAAGATATAGGCGAGTACTTGGTGAGAGAGAGGCTTGCACCCTACTACGAGATAATCCAGTTCGGTAGAACCGGATGGGTAGACTTTAAGAATCCAAGCGAGAAGGATAAGGCCTTAGCCAGAGAAGGCCTCAAAGAGGCTGAGAGGCTCCTCAAGACCAAGCCTCACCTCCTAGTTCTAGACGAGGTGTGCTTAGCCGCTTTCATAGGACTGATCAGTGTAAGGGATGTCTTAGACCTCCTAGATAAAGTTCCAGAGGAGACCGACGTGGTCCTGACGGGGAGGTACTGCCCTCCGGAGCTTATCGATAGGGCTGACTTCGTTAATATGATAGTTGAGGTCAAAGCTCCGAAGGAGCTATATACAAGGATCGGGATAACTCACTGAGACCGATCTCTCAGAGAGCAACCTCCAAGTTGGGATTATAGAGGTACACAAAGTGATCTTGAGGGTCATAATATAATCCTACAGCCTTGATGTCCACACCTGTACTTCGAGCCTTCAAGAGTAGTCTACGCATCTCTGGGTCGGCCTGCCCGTTCGGTCTGAAGGCGGCCACCATTGGCAGAGCTGCTATGAAGAGCACTGTTCCTCTCCCGCCATTCCTAACGTGCTCTATGAGTTCTCTTATCTGATTTCTCCCTCTAGGGGATGGGCAGTCCGGGTACATGGCGTATCCCCCCTCTTTCCCACCCCTCAGAACCGCGCTCTTAACCTCCAAGTATAACTCCTCTCCGTCTATCTCTAAGAGGTAATCTAGGACGGCCCCTCCCAGCTTAGGGTTCCTCTTCAGTATTCTGGCCCCTCTAAGCCACGGTATGAATCCTCCGTTCAGAGTTCTCTCAAAGGCTCTCATCTGGAGCTGAGTGTCGATTATCGCTCCTAGATTTCTATCTTCAACCGCGAAGAGTCTGCAATCCGTCTTTCTCGGTCTCTTGAGACTTGTGCAGAAGGCTCTCTTACCCATAACTAGGAACTCGGAGAGTCTTCCCGTATTGTTTATATGTGCTCTGAGACGTTTTCCGTCCACCATCACTTCCACGACAAACCTGTTGAGACGTCTCAATACTTTACATTCCACGGCTTCCTCCACCTTGAAGACTCTCAAGAATTCTCCCCCATCTCTCTTCCTCTTCCCGCTTTTACCTCCAATTCTTTATTCCCCGATAAAGCAGTGTTGCATAAGAGCTGCTATTTTATGTATCCATTACCATGAACCATCCCAAGTCCGTGAAAAGATATTTAAATATTTGCGCAAATATCTAATTATATGTTTCCCAAAGTTTCTGGAACAAGATTGGAGATTCTAAAAATGCTGGCTAAGGGGCCGATGAGCCCCTCTGAGATTTCGAGGTCTCTGGGGAGGTCCCTGTCGACCGTAACTCGGCACCTAGCATATCTTGAGGGTTCTGGTTTTGTTAGGAGGGTCGGTGAGGAGAAGGGTCGAACGAGGCCTTACGTTAAATACGCACTTGAAGAGACTGTGATCT
>LUCD01000070.1 GCA_001593925.1 Candidatus Bathyarchaeota archaeon B26-1 | reverse complement strand
CTTCATCTCCAAGGTTGAGAACCTCCAGTTCGATTACGGAAAAGACATGGCTGTAGCTTTACGGATCGAGCTCAAGGACAGAGTTGATTACGTAATAAGCACGGTCGATGAGCCTCCGTACAAGTTGAGATGCTTCGGCGGAGACATAAGGATTATGGGTAGGATCGGGGTGATCTCGGAGGAGAGAGGCAACGTAAGGTTTATGCGCCTCATCGACGGGGTTCTCTTGGCTAAGGGCGGCTACGTCCTCAAGGGCTCTGGGAGGGTTTCAGGAAGAGTACTAGAGGTGCATAGAAGAGGGGTGAACCGGTCGCGTGGACACTTCAAGGTTGATAGGAGAATTCCAGAAGATCGCCCGCTCGACGGGAGGCTCATGATAGTCGTTCACGGAGACGGCTCAACACACGGCTACACGATCTCTAGAGTCGAGAATATTGGGGACCACGGAATCATCTACGTTAAGGAGGACCCCGGCTTCGAGATTGCGGAAAAGATTATTGGAGACAGAAGGGTTACGGAGACCATCTTTAAACGTTTTCCAGAGAACAGAATCATCGGAGAGAACAAGTTCTACATAGTGAACCTTGAACGGTACGGTTAAGCCCAGCCCATTCTCAACATCGAATATGCGCATAGATGAATACTGCAAGACCCTTTTTAGAATGGAAGGGTCCATATGGAATTTATGATTAGGCCTATTGCTATGGAGATTGTGACGGCTATCCCCTGCCCGATCGTGAGGCCGGCCGCAAGGATGAGTTTATTCTTCTCCCACCACGCGTCTCCCTTAAACCTTTTGATGAGCAGTCCTATTATGCCTCCTATCAGGTAGCTGATGGCTACCGGCGGGACTACCGTGGCCCCCGTTGCCAGATAGATGAAGGTGATCGGGGAATGGGTGAAGTCCAATAGTAGGTACAGGCCGGCCCCTAAGAGGAATGAGTACAGTATCCAGTCCGGTCTGAAGAGGCCTTTAAGGCCTCCCCTGATCCAGAGGGCGGTGTTCGTGGCTGAAAGAGGCCAGAAGATGTGAACTCCCGGATACCTGCCTGAAGGTATTGGCGCCATCCTCCAGAAAAGCTCCAAGTAAACGAAGCCTACAACTATCCCTAGGGGGACGAGGAGCCAGTATACTTTGAGCATGCTCGTTATACGGGTCTCGGTCAGCTCTGCCAGCTTGAACGTTGTAAGCCAGCTGAAGCCTGAAGCCCCAACTATCGTCGGCGCGAACCAGACGTCGACCCCCTTATATCCGCTGGCGTAATAGGCGAGATACGTTAGGGTGGATGCTGGGATCGATATTACGGTCGGAGTCTCCCCGTAGGTTCTACATTCAATTATCGTCGAGATGAGCGGGAAACCTACCATCGCCGGAATTATCCACAGATTGCTCCAGAAGAACTCTGGGACGAGCACGGCGAAGAGCACTATTCCTCCAGCCATCCCGCCTATGAGTAGAGGAAGCGTAACCTTCAACCCGGAGATGGGTTCGGTGTACCTCTCCCTAACCTTAGTAACGGGCCTGAAGAGCAACGTAGCGGCGTCCATTATGATCTTTGGACGGCGTATCAAGGGGAGTAGGCCCGCGGCTAACCCCAGCCCCAAGAAGATCGAGAACCAGAAGAACATGTTTGCACGTGGCAGGCCTGCGGCCACCGTCATCCCATGGTACCACCATGACTGAACCCCCGGGAGAGCCGGGTTCACGTCGGGGAGACCTAACGCCTCCCAATTCGACACGACGTACGTGTTGGCGACTATCCACACTGCTATAGAGGCCAAGAACATGCCGGCGACCACGGGGAACGGAACGATCCATCCGCCGCTGTACGTGCCCAGGCTTGTAGCTATGCCCAAGAATGCTCCTGGAAGCGTTGTCTCCACGTATCTGTTCAGGTCGATCCACGGGATCGGTATGAACTGCACGTACTCTCCTGTGAGGGCTTGGTGGAGGAAGGGTAGGCCGTAGAGCACGAACCCCCACACGAAGCCTATAAGCGAGACTGCTCCGAGCATCCTTAAAGGAGCCTCGTCCTCGCCCGTTAAGACTATTATGGCGGTGCTACTCACTTGAACCATGGGGAAGGGAAGTCTCTCAACCTCCAAGTACATCTCCTTGGCGAAGAGCGCTAATCCGATGCTTACCATTGAGACTATGACCCAAGAGGCGAAGTATACGGTGTAGACGGGTACCCATACAGGATGGAACAGGGTTCTCAGCTCTAGTATCTTGCTCTCTGGAGGCGGCGCGGCCCAGTCGGGCACGTACGGCGTGATGTCGAAGTAATGAGCTATCTCGGACTGCCTGAACCAGGCTGAATATATAAAGTTTATAGGAATCCATCCGAGCCCAACTAGGATGCTGAGGAGGGTTGCCTCCTGCTTAGTCATCCTCCGACCCATGTACTTGCTTATCTCCAGGAAGAAGAGGAGGGTGAACCATCCGACGGGGATTCCAGCCAGCCCTCCAGTCATGAGGTATATGTAAATCTGGGCTGGGAGGAAGATGAAGATTGCGTATAAGGCGCCTATGATCGATAATGGCGACACTCCGGACCCGTACTTAACCCATAAGGCTTCTTTGGCTACGCTTTCTTCCTCAACACTCATGAGGACTCCTCCTTAAAGAGCTTCATGTAACGGTCTTTTTCTTCGGGTCTAAGCGTCCTCCAGAGGAGCATCTGCTTCCTCAGGAGGTCAAGAAAACTCTTGTTTAGCTTCTCCCAATCAGACGAAGTTCCAGTCTTTCTCTTCAATACTATCTGGCAACCCCACCTCTTCGGTTCCATCTGGAGCATGTACACCTCAACATTCTGAGAAACCCCGAGTTCGTATGGAGGCAACCTAGCGTCCATGCTCACTCTCACGTACGGCTGATCGGCCATCACGCCTTCACTGACCTTTAGGTTCGAGACCGAGAAGCCGGGGGCGTCTCTAAGGATGTGGGGTTCCATGTACTCCTTGAGGAACGAGATTATTCCTTTAGCTTCTTGGATGGTGGAGGTGTAGAAGGGGAAGGGTATCTCCCAAACATCTCCTCTCGGCTTCGTAGGTATTCTCCACACCCTCTCAAGGCTTGGGGTGACGAGTCTGGACGCGAGGATTATGGGGTAGAGCGACGAGGCTACGGTTATGAGCATGGATCCTCCAACCGCGACTAGGCTCCAAGTCGAAGAGTAGTTGATCGGCGGAATGAAGGCTGAGAAGATGTGGCTCTGGAGGATTGCGAGGAGATATCCCACGATTCCCCCTATCAAGGCGTACGCAACGGCCTCCGCCAAGAACATGAAGCCTATATGGGCGGCTGAAAGCCCGAGTGTGCTGTAGATGGCTATGATGTTCTTACGTTCGTGGACGGTCCCCAACATTATGTTGAATACCGCCAACATCACGATGATGAGTGGAACAATCTGGTACGTTAATCCCCAAGCCGTGAATGTTAATCCCTTATATAGAGTGTAAGTTTTACCGCCGTAGCTTATGTAGTACCTGTAATCTGGGAAGAGGTGGAAGAGGCTCTTGGCCATGTCATATACTATGTCAGGATCGTCTACCTTCATCGAGATACTGGCTATGTTTCCGCCGAGGGCCATGACGTCTTGGTAGGGCAGTATGGCGTATCCGTGGCCAGGCATGGTGGGGTCGAGGTGAACGTCGTCGAGCCACGGGTTGGCTCCCATCGTGATGGCCGACCACCAAGACATTATGGGGGTCATCGCCGCTCCGTCGAGGTCCAGTTGCTCCTGTATATCGTTACTGACCACGCCTATGATTTTGAATTCTATGCCCTCAAAGGTTACTGAAGGATACATTCCTAGGTCGATCTCCGTGAGGTTCAACCCTAACTCTTCAGCGTAAAACTCGGTCACTATCATCACTGCGCTGGAGCCGGGTGCGAACCACTCGCCGTGAATCAGGTATGGTTTCGGCCATCCGATCTCGTACTCTTCGGGCGTCAGGCCCCACAGAACAGGGATCGATATCCTCTTCCCTTTGTATATCAGCTTGAACCCTATGGTCTCTCCTTTCCAGTACGAGTCTTTGTACTGGAATGGTATGATTCCGGAGTACGGTATGTACTTCCAAGCCCTTGGGGCGATCGTTGTTGTCGCCGTACATGGATTTTATGAACTCTAATAATGTGACTGGGAGAGAGTATGAGCCTGCACCCCAATGCTCTTTGTGGATGTAGATTCCCTGATATGTGGCGGGGCCTTTTCCGGGACTAGGTTTTGTAAATGTGTAGGCCTCGATTGATGTTAGGCTCGTTAAGCTTGCAACCATAATAATAATTGATATGAGCGTCAAGACCGACCTTAGGGACCTTTTCCTCATGAACTCGATCCCTATGGAGATCGCTCTATCGGCCATGCCAAGCCTGCTCATCCCAACCTCATGCATCCCGATCCTAGTGATCCTCACAACCCTAATGAACTCCGACGCGTACCTCAAGAGAACGATCAAGATGGGAAATGACAGTATTAGAACGGAGAACCCTATGATGATCATTACGGGGCTGGCCGCTATGTGGAATCCTGGATGAAGAACGTAAAAGGCTGTGAGAGTAACCGAGAATATTCCCAAGTATGAGATGATCTTCTTGAATCCTCTAAGGTTAAAGGTGAGCTTCTCAAGGATTATTATGAAGGGTATCATGAGGGCCGCGAAGAAGGGGACGGCCAACGAGGTATCCTCGAACCACCTTCTCGAATACCTGTATGATTTGTAGCTGAGGTCCCAAGCCTCGAGGATTAAGCGGTAAGCCTTCGAGTATTCATGGTTGGAGAAGGCGTCTCTAGCCACATTAATGAGCTCCTTGGCGCGGAGATGATTCTTAAAGGCGTCGTACTTCTCAAGGTTGGGGACGAACTCTCGGAGAAGATTGTACCTTTCATCGTTCAGTTTGCAGAAGGCATCTGCGTATATTAGGCTGGTTAACGGTAGGTGTACAACCTCGCCGACCTTGAGTTTATATCCGAACCCTAAAATCTTCTTTTCGGTTATGTTTGCTACAACCGCTCTGGGGAAACGCTCAACACCGAACTTCCAGAGTACCTCTATAGGAACCTCAGGTGGCACGTTTACGACTGTTACTTCGGTGCCGTACTGCCAGTAACTGTGGCTCTCAGGTGGGAGGTGAACATCGCTCTGGTACACGGTGAGGACGGGGTATTGAACCCCAGTCTCGGTCTCAGCAAGCGAGAGGGAACTTGTAGAGATTATGTCAAAGAGCACCAGGGAGGCCGCTTTAAAGACCACTAGGAAGCCGACGTCGCAGTAACGGTCGGCGCCCACGCGGTACCGGAAGTTTTGTACGATTGGAGCCCAAGTGTGGATTCCGAGGTCCGGGGCATACGTAACGTTTCCGTACCGGTTTACCTTCCATGCTGTTATGGTCCATATGGCGTCCCACTGGTTAGCCCCGGTGAACTCGAAGCGCCCATACTCATCTGTGAAGGCGAATCTTCTCAAGTATATGAATGGACCTATTCCTCTTCCACCGGTACTAGTGAAGGTTACTAGGGAGTTGGGTACAGGCACGTAGTCCGCTACGTTTCTGGACCATCTTGCAACTACCCCTCGAATCATGTGCCAATTGTAGGTTCTGAAACCCATCCATCCCTTCTCTCGGTCCTTCAGACGTTTTACGTACTGGTTATACTCATCGTCGGGCATGTTGAAGAGTTTGACGAGGAAAACGCGGATGATCTCGAGCTGCGTTTTCAAATTATCAAAGTTGACGAGTTCGAGGGTATCGAAGGGCTCGCCGTAGACTGGTCTATCGTCAAACGCCGTCGTGATCGTGTACGCGGGCATACAGTTCAGAATTGCGGGCTCATGGTCGTAGGGGAACTCTTTCCAAGGCTGCGTCGGTATATGCTCAGTCTCAGTCAGCAGCCCCGCATAACCGTATAGGCCGCCGTGAGCCCTAACCCTGTAACCCGCCTCAGGCATACCAGCCGGCTTCTTCTCGTTTAGGTCTTCAACTACTTGTCGGAAATAGTTCGCTAGGAGCTCCCAGTATAACCCTTCATCCCAGTAGTTTCTGCAGTTCTCGCTCCAAGCTCCGAGGTAGGAGGTGAAGTATGGGATATCGGTTCCGGTCTGGAGGTCCAAGTTGATCTGGACAGAATAATTCTCCTCGAAGGTCTCGTTTCTCCTCGGGTCGTCTACGGGACGGAAGCTTTCGGTGGCCCAGTAGGAGGACCCGGTTAAGGCTTGGTGGTGCCCGCCGAAGGCTATGAACAAGATTGAGTAGTCGGGGGGGTTCGATGAGAAGTACTTGGCAAGTTCTAGGAGGGCCGATATTCCCGTGGCTTCCTGCGCTCCCGGGGCCACCGATGGAGCCGGAGAGTAGGAGTCGTAGTAGGATGTGAGGACGAAGAACTTATCCGCCTTTTCCGGGTTCTTCCCCTTCAGGAACGCGTAAACGTTCATCACTTGAACTTTTGTCCATGTCTGATTCGCGACTATGCGAACGTCTTCACCTAGGTTGTCTAGGAGAATCGTGGCGCCGTCCCTCTCAACGTAGAACCTTGGAAACTTGAAGGGCACGTTGTCTAAGTACTTCAGGCGTCTTGACCAGCCTAAAGGCGACGTTATGATCCTCTTGGGAGGAATAAATATTACCGCTTTTGCCCCAAGCTTAGCGGCGTTTATCCACCTATCCATAGTGTACCAGTCCATTATCACGATGCTACCGTTCACTTCTACGCCATCAAAGTCCTCGAGGTATCCGGGGCCAACATAGACGAGTTTCCCCTTCAATCCACCCGGCGGCGTTGTGGAGGTGCATACAAGGTTAGGCCTGATTGGATGTATCTCCAACACCCTTCCGGCATCCGGACCTGAGAGGAGAGTTATATTCGACCCGTAGTTGATCGGTTCGGCCACCGTGAAATTCTCTATATGAACGTTAGAAAGACCTAAATCTTTAAAGTAGTTGTAAATGTAGAGAGCCGCCTTCACATTGCCTTCATATCCTGTAGCTCTCGTGCCGAGGCTGGTAAAGAACTCTACAAGCCTCTTAACTTCGGTCATATTCACACTTTGGATTAAAGAGGAGTAATCAAGATCGTTTGACTGTAATAACTGTGATGGAAAAGCCTGAGAATATACTAACAGGTTTGGAAACGAGGCAAGAAGGAAAAAAATAAGGAGGATGGTTTGAATTTTCATCCGGGCATCCACGCTCTCATCCAGTCCATGTAGAACGGAACGATTATGTGTGACAACGGGTATATCAGGAACCAGCCAGCTATTAGACCCACTGAGAACGGTCTGATCTTCTCTAGGTAGAAGACTGCACCGCCAACCTTGTACACCAACTGCTTAACTATCAAAGCCGTGAGGAACGCCGTCCAGATCTGCGGACCCATGCTCGTTGAGCCTAAAACCAAGCCTGCAGTACTCACCATGAACCATGGATACCTCCCACGCAGGAACATCACTACAAGCGCCGCTAAGATTCCAGCTGCAACTTTTCCCCAAGTGTTAAGGACGTCCGCGGCTACGGATGCCCCGGTTATGTCTCCCCAATATATACTACTTGTCTGCTTCGCATACGTCGCTCCTAACGTGAAGAGGTATCCGGCCGCCTCCATATCGCCGTACCAGCCTGAAGCCTTCTCTGGGAGTATGTAGATTCCCGCAATCCAGGTTAGTGTAGCTGAAACTATCATCACAACTATCGCTATCAACGCCGCCTTAAACACGTCCTTTGAGGAGGTCTTTGTGAGTGAACCCAACTTGAAGGCGTTCGACGCTATTATTCCAGAGTCCGGGATGTAGTAGAAGAAGGCTGAACCTGTCACCCAGACGAAGAGCACCATCGTCGTTGCGATCCATGTATTCAAGTTCTCCTCAGGTACGCCGAAGATTACGCCTTGGAAGAGGTAGCATATTGGTAGAACCACGAAGAGCGAAACTATGTTGCGGTACGGGTATACGGCAAGTGTTCCCCACCAGCCGCCGGTCTCAGCTACAACCCTACTTATCGCCACCGTTATTATCGTCATAAGTATTATGTAGACTATCAGGACTTGCGGCAGGAGGTTAAGCGCCGCTCCTCCAGCTAAAGTCAGCACCGCGCAGATGATTAAGCCGATCCACGTGAATCTGTAAGGTATAGGCCTGTTCGGGTCGACCTCTGGGCTAGGCTCAACAACTATACCCTTAAGGACGTGTAGTAGAACCCACCTGTTCCTCCAGCACATCGCTATGAAGAGACCAAGCGTCAACCCTAAGGTCACAGCGACCTCACAGCCCCCGCCACCTGAATAATAGTACCTAATGGGATACAGCTCGGAGAAGATGCTTTGCCCCGGCGTGTACTCACCAAAGTATCCCATCGAGTAGGCTGCAAGCGGCCATATAACGAAGAAGACGAACCATCCAGCTAAGAACCCCACTAGGACGTCTGTGGCAAGCAGTAGCCCCCAACCGATGTGCCAAGGCACCAAGCTAACGTGAAGCGGTACCCATGGGAGAGCAGCAGTCGACAGAACCTCATGCTTCCATCTAGGCCACGCCGGGACTACGTTGAAGATCCACCCGTATTTGTACGCGTACGACTCAGCCCCGGGAGCTGCAAGTCTCTCTCCTATGGCTGGGAACGTGACGAGCGCCATCCAGCCTCCCTGTATCAGAAGCCCCAGCAGGAACCATTTGGACTTGAAGAGCTTTGCCACGCTGTTCTCTCGCTCGGTGTTCACGATCATCTCTCCGAGGATGTCCACCAGCGGGAACTGCAGTCGCTCTACGTCAACCCATATACGCCTGAAGAGCGTAACAGCGAAGAGCATAAGCCCTGTCAACCCTACCAAGAAGACTATCCAGGCACCCGCCAGCCCTGCGAGTGGCCCGAAATCTACTGGAACACTCTCGGAGACCACGGTCTTCCAGTAATCAACGTCTTGGGGACCGAAGATCGGTGGCACATATTTATAGTGTTTTGGAGCATCTTCCCCGAAGCAGACAGCTATTCCCGGAGTCGCTGATAGCCAAAGGAAGAATACATTGTGATACTCAAATGCTGGAAGCCACGCCGCGAACAGGATCGCTATCGATAAGATGGCTAGCTCCTGACGTGAGAGGAGCCCTCTCTTAACCGTGTTAAGCAGTGCTACGATCATTGTCAGCCATACAACTAGGCCTGTGGCCCACATGGCTCTAGCCCGCAGCCTACCCCACTGGTAACCTGCGAACTCCCTGCTCAGAACTCCGCTTGGCCATACCAATGGCCCCAAGATAACTGTGAAACCCGCGATTACGGCGCCGATGATCACTGCTAAGACGAGAACCTTCAATGTAAGACCTTTTGCTTCTTCCTCGATTCCCCCCATAATTTTCCCCAAGGAAATCGTTATTCTATCAACTTTTAAAGCTTATTGCAACCTACCGAAAATTCACGTTTTCTACCTTCTTCTTTAAGGAGCATATGTTAGCTATAGCTATTATCTCGAATCTCGGAGTAACCTCTCGTCCAAGCTTGTTACTGGCATGTTGGCAATAGGGTTCGAAAATCGAGTTGCGGCTTCTAAGGCTTCGTAGCTAGTTCAGCATCCTCCCTTTTTCCTTCTCAGAACCTCTTCTCCTATAACTTTTAATGTTGCTAGGCATATCTCGACGACCATATCGGTGTGCATAACTGTTCCGTGAGTCTCATCTCTATTCCCAACCGTCTCTATCAAGAACGATAAGCCTTTCTTGGACGCGTAGTTGACCATCTCAGGAGCATCGGAGAGAGGGCCGAAGTGATCGATCGACAATTGAACATGCTTCCCTTCAGTCCCCCATAAGGCTCGGATATACCTATCCTTCAAGTTTCTAACGATCTCGCCATAGACGAGGTTCAGAACGGCGTCATCCGGCCTCTTAGGCTTAGCAAAGGCCGTTGAGGAGGCTGAGTGGAAGTCTACGACGCACGCTATCTCATGGCTATCGATGATCCTCTGGAGGATCTTCGTCTCAGCCTCAGATGCTGGAGACTCCCCTTTCCAGTCGTAGTCCCACGGCTGAACCACATCTTGTGGAGGATGCTGAACCTTGTACTCCTCCCATTTGAAGTCGAAGTTTCGGTTCAAATCTACTCCATTAGCGTTCTGTCTAGTGTTATTCTTGTATCCGTAGGGGTTGGCTATCGGAATTATCTTGATGAAGAACTCCTTCAGCTTTATTCTCTCGTCTTCAGGATGGCTTCCTATGTACTCGGCCAATGTCAGGAGGCCGTAAGAGTTCTCCCACTCCCAACCGTGGAGGCACCCGACGAAGAGGAAGAGGGGCTTCGACCGGTCCCCCGCGTTGATGCTGTAGATTTTACTCCCGTCACTTGAGGCTCCCTCATCCTCAAGCCACAGGTGCACGTATTTCTCGCAGAGGCTCTTCATAGCCTCAACGAACTCGTCGTACGAGAGCTTCCTCTGATAGTATTTGCCGTACCTAACGGTTCCACCTAGAATATTCCCCAGAAAGACGTACTTATTGGCTGATCCCTTGAAGTCCCATGAGACTGCTTCGTTCGGAGAGATAAGGTCCATAGCAATTATTCTACCATCCCCAACCTTTTCTTCTATGAAGACTGCTCCACCGTTCACAGTTGACCTAGCCAAAACCCTCACAGTCTCGCTCTCTTCTAGGTCCAGTATCTGCCTCTGGAGGAGCTGGTCCGACTCTGGGTCGTCAACCCCGCCGCCAACATTCCCGTACCAGTAGACTCTATCCGATCTCTTGAACCCTTTAGTCACATCGTTCTCGACCAGTATCTCGATCATAGGCCTCAACTTTCCAGTGTACTCCTTATTGAACCTCAAAGATTTGCGGCGTGCATATTCATATAGACACATGACTACGCTGTGGCCTTCCGCAGCGTACCTGTCCAGAACATTGTATCTGATCTTCTCTACGTTCTTGCCATCGCGGATGAAGGTTAAGACGTAATCGTATGGGCGTAGAGTCTCCAAGTCGTACTCTCTAGTCGTTATATCTAATGTGTGAACCCTGTCTGGGTAAAGTATCTTAAGGTTTCTGCAGAACCAGTCCTGCTCGCTGTCTGTTAGTACCAGAATTAATCCTCGGCTACCTCCCAATCTATCACCCATGGTTCAATCGTCTCAAACCTTTTAAGAAGCATTCCCCCGAAATTGTGAGGAGGCTCTTTCTTCAGGAAAAGAGGCTTCAACAAAGTTAGTGGGAGAGATGGGAGCTCTCAGTTTCAATCTACAACCTCACTCCCTACGGATTCTCGTTGCGTCTAGAATTATCCTTAACGCTTCATTCTTCCTCTCTGTCTCTACATAGAGTTCGCCTTGACCATAACCATCTCCAGGAATTCTCTTCACCTTGTACCTTATTCCGTTCTTCCTTAAGAGTTCAAGTTGCGCTTCTGGGATGAAGTTAAGAATCTTAACGAGCCCCGACAATTCATCTTCACCTCCTCGCCTCAAAATAAGATCACAACTTAGCAACTTAAAAGATTTAGTCTATTCCGCCGTATTAACTAAAGCTTATTTACCGGTTTCCGGTTTATAGAGTTCGGTGCTTGTGAGATGATAGATGTCCATGTTCACCCATTTGAGAAGTGGACTCCAGCCAGAATCGTCAAGTACCTCGACGACGTCGGTGTAGATAAGGCTTGGCTTCTAGCTTACGATGACAAGGACAGACCCGAAAGTCTAATTCAGACATGGAAGGTCTTTAAGGCTTACAAGGCTCACCCAGACAGGTTCATACCTTTCTGTAGCGTAGACCCACGGCGGTTAAACGCTCCAGAGAAGGTTAGAAAGTGGGCTGAGAAGGGGTGCCGAGGGTACGGGGAACATAAGGTCCGCTTAAAGATCGATGATCCGAGGTCTAAGGCCATCTATAAGCTCTGCGGAGAACTCGGCCTCCCGGTTCTGATACATATAGATGTCCCCTTCCCGCCGAAGTATGACTACTGGATAAACGTGGACGTTAAGAGGCTTGAACCTCTGCTGGCGGAGTTTCCGGACACGATCTTTATAGGCCACGGCCCAGGATGGTGGAGGGAAATCTCAGCCGACGCCGATACCGATCCGGCTAGGTACCCGTCAGGCAAGGTTGTTAAGGGCGGACTGCTCGACAGGATACTGAGCGAATACCCCAACGTCTACGGCGACCTATCGGCCGGTTCAGGCCTGAATGCTCTGAGGAGGGACCCCGAGTTCGCCAAGGAGTTCCTCGTAAGGAACCGTAAGAAGCTCCTCTACGGGACGGACTCCTTCGACACGATGCTCCTAGACTTTCTTAGAGGACTGAACCTACCAAAAGATGTCTTGGAGGACATACTCCACAACAACGCCGCCAGCATATTACCGCCATGAAGGAGGTGCATAAATTGGGATCATTCGTCTCCTTGGTTATGGAGATACTGAGGCTCTCAGGCCTGAAAGAGGATGAGAGGGTTCTGATACTCTCAAACCCTGAGTTCGATGAGACCCGCCCGGGGAAGATTAGGGTTCCGCCGCCGGGATACGTCGGCTCATTGAGGTTGGCGGTTGAGGCTCTCGGCGCCAGATGCACAGTAGTCGAGGTTCCTAGAGAGCGCGCCGGCGGCGTGAATGTCAGCCTCGAGGAGCACTCTCCAGGCTTAACCGAGATGATGAAGAGGAGCGACTTCCTAATTAACTTCCCAATATTCGCGGAGGAGTTTATGGAGGCCCTCAAGGCGGGGGTCAGAGCTCTGACTATACACCAAGACGAGGAGGTTCACAGGAGGCTCTTCCCAACATCTGAGAGGAAGAAATTGACGTGGGCATGCGCCGAACTCCTAGAGTCAGCCGAGACCATAAGGGTTACAACCCCCTACGGGACAGACCTGACATGCGACAAGAAGGGTAGGAAGGCCCACTGCGAGTACGGGATGGCCGACCAGCCTGGGAGGTGGGACAACGCCGCCGCAGGCCAGGTCTCATGTGCGCCGATAGAGGAGAGCTTGAATGGGAGGTTGGTGATCGGGCCGGGGGACGGTATCTGCCACCTATGCTTGGTTACCGAGCCTATAGAGTGCACGGTTAGGGACGGCCGAATAGTAAAGATTGAGGGTGGAGCTTCAGCCAAGCTCCTCTCGGAGTGGTTCGCCAAGTGGAATGACGACCGTTCGTACATGATATCGCATATAGGTTGGGGGACGGATTCTAGGGCGGACTGGACTAGGGGACACGTCATAGATAGCGCTATGGACTGGGAGGATTACTACGGGAAC
>LUCD01000069.1 GCA_001593925.1 Candidatus Bathyarchaeota archaeon B26-1 | reverse complement strand
AAGGCAGCGTTACTCTCTTGGCTCATGGGTCAGCCATACGACATACCGAACATGGTGGCCGTTTCACGTGTAGTAAACTGGAAGATCGTGACGCTCTATGCAATAATAGCATGGATATGTAGCGTAACTTTCGGAATTCTATACGGTATAATAAGCGGTTCACTCTAAAAGGAGGTTCCATATTTCATTGCAAGGGCCGGACACAACCATAGTATCCACGATCCTTCCAGAGTATGAATTGTGTAAATGAGGGTCTACTAAGTGGATAAGGTTGAGTAGTAGAGTAGTTAGGGTGAAGTCTTGGGAGGAATTCAAACAGCTAATTGTGAAGCATAAGCCTGAAAGCATTGCATATAATATTGAACAAAGGCGTCCCGGCTAAGCATCTCACAAGTCTCAGGCTGATTTCACCTACCAGAGGAACCCAGTATGTTTTCATTGATAAAGCCGTGTTAGTTGCGCTTGCAACAACTGTCACGTAGAGAATTAAGCCCAACACGTTATTTTTGCCTTTTTTCATCTACTTTTAGTCACGAAAAATACTATCTTGTTCTTTGGATGACTCTCACGTTGTTTGGGGTTCCTATGTAGGCCATGTTGGTCATTCCTATGAAGAGCCCCGTCTCGACGATTCCGGGTATGGATTTGAGTTTCCTGTCGAGTTCTTCTGGGTCGTCTATCGGCCCGAAGTCTACGTCGAGTATGAAGTTTCCGTTGTCCGTTATGTATGGTCCCCCCGTGTTCTTCTCCCGAAGCCTAGGATTCCCCCCGATCTTCTTAACCTTCAACATAACGACTGGAACGGCGAAGGGTAAGACCTCTAAGGGTATAACCCTGTTCTCCCCGAGCCTTCTAGAGAGCTTAGTCTCGTCAGCCACTATGATAACTTCCTTAGCGGCTGAGGCGACCACCTTCTCGCGGAGGAGAGCTCCTCCCCCACCCTTTATCAGGTTTAGGTCACGGTCGATCTGGTCCGCACCATCTATGTCTAAGTCTATCTGGGGATGCTCTCCAAGGTTTGTGATCGGGATTCCACACTCGACGGCTAGGATATACGACTGGTAGGATGTGGAGACCCCTAGAACCTTAAGGTTCTCCTCCCTTATCCTTCTCCCAATCTCTCTGATGGCGAACGCCGCCGTAGAGCCGCTACCTAGGCCGACCACGAAGCCGTCCTTGACGTGCTTCACGGCTTCCAAGGCGGCTCTCCGCTTGGCGTCTTCCCTCCAATCCATCAGTCTTCAACCTCTATCCTGCTGAGTCGTTCTAGAACCTTCTCGATCTCGGCTCTCAGCTGTTCAACTCTCTTGTCGGCTTCCGTCATTTTGGTTTTTGCTGGTTCTCGTCTCCGCCTTCTACGCGTCGTTGGCTGTTTGGTCTGGTTTACTGTCTTCTGGGGGGTTTTGGGTGTAGACGCTGGTTCAGCTTGGTCTCCCGGCCTCTCAGCCTCGACGGGTTTCAGAGCCTCGAGGGGTCTGATGTTGGCGAGGGCTCTCAGGTCCTCTATCTTACGGCTCAGCTCCTCGAACCTTTCCGCGAAGAGTTTGAGGAGGTCCTCTTGCATCCTCTCTAGTTCGTCTAGGGTCAGTATGGACTCGCTCCGCGCGATCTCCTCCCTTATCTGCTTCAGTTCCTCTTTGTAACGTTCTGCCAGTCTGTCACGTTCCTCCTCGGTTATTCTGCCCTCCGCATGGGCTTCGTAGAGGCGGCGTATAGCGTAGCTGAGAATCTCCCTCTCAAGGTTAAGTATCCTAAGCCTTTCGGAGGCTTCCTTCACCCTCTCCTTGGTGACGCTCCTCATTCTGGGAAGAACGTTACGGGATATCTCCCCAATTTTTATGAGGGAGAAAGAAGCTGGAGTCGTGGCCTCTGAGGGCTTGCTTGCGGACCGGCCTCTCTCAAAAAGCGTGATTAAGGCGAGGATCAAAGCTATCGTGGACGTTCCGAAGATTATTGTCAAGTAGAGCCACGGGTCGAATGGCAAAGAGCTCCCTCAACACCAGAAGGTTATATGTAATACCACCAAATATAGATTTTTAAGACTAGCAAAATATCCCTTTAAGAGGTTTATGGAGGCAGGAGGAGTGGCTGAAAAGATACTTATAGTTCCAGAGCCGAAGAAGATGGAGTTCACTGGCAGATGGTTCAGGTTCGACGGCTTCGAGAACCTCCCAGAATTTTTCTCAAAGGAGTTCAACGTTCCAAAGGGTCGTTGGAAAATCGTCAAGGACAGCCTCGCAGGAAACGGGGTCGAGGTTAAGGAGAACGAAGTTCACATCTGGGGGGAGGAGAGCGTAGGCTATGCGACCCTAATCCAGCTGACCCTGCAGAAGAAAGGTTTCCTACCAGAAGTCAAGGTTGAGGAGGAGTTCGCCTTCAAGTTTAGGGGGTACCACCTCGATATTGCCCGCGGAGGAGTTCCGAAGGTAGAGACCTTCAAGAGGATACTGCGCTGGCTCTTCCTCTTGAAGTACAACTACTTCGCCATATACTTCGAAGACCTCTTCCCGTGGAAGAAGTACCCAACGATAGGGAGGCATAGAGGCCGCCTAAAAGAGGAGGAGCTGAAAGAAGTTGTAGAGTACGGGAAGAGCCTCGGCATAGAGGTCTTCCCGTCGCTGGAGCTCTCCGGCCACATGGAGCATATACTCACACTACCGGAGTTCAGAAGGCTGAGCGAGTGGCATAACCCAGCGGAGGGATGTCTGAACCTCAGCGACGAGGAGGCTAAAAGATTTGCTTACGAACTCCTAGAGGAGGCCGTCGACTTCTTCCCTTCTAGGTACATCCACATCGGGGGAGATGAGACATGGGCTCTCGGAAGGGGAAGAAGCCTCAACAGAACGTGGAAGTTTGAGGGGCCTAAACTCTATGAGGCGCATCACGCAAAGATGATCGAGATCGTAAGGGGGAAGGGTAAGGTTCCCATCCTTTGGGGGGACATGATCTCCGGCATGTATCTGCGCGAGGAGGGGAAGGTGTGGGCCTCCCTCCTGAAGAGCGATGTATGGAGATCAGCGGTAATAGCTAACTGGGACTACCGTCCTCAAGGAAAGGGTTACTTCAAGAAGAAGATAAGGCTCATCAAAGATTTGGGCCTAGAGCAGATAGCCTGTCCGGGGCTCTCCAACTCGAGGAGATACTACCCGAACTTCCATGTGGCCCTCAGGAACCTTGAGGGTTTCCTGTCGGCCGCCAGAGAGGAGGGACTGCTCGGATTCTTGGTGACCGCTTGGGGAGACGACGGGGAGGAGTGCCTCTTCTCCTTCCTAGAGCCTCTAATCTTAGCCGCGATGGAGATAGCTGAGGGAAACGGCTCTTGGGAAGATAAGTGGCTGGTTCTAAGTGGGGAGAGCAAAGGGATACTTGAGGTTAGGAAGGCTCTAGGAGTACCGGAGGTCGTCGAGACCATGAAGCACATACTATTTGCAGACCTGTGGTTCCACAGGTTAAGCGAGGAGAAACGTAGAGACATCTACTCCAAGGTGAAGAACGTTCTGAAAGAAGCTGAGGACGTAAATCTGCCAGACGACCTTAACTTCATACGCATGTGCTTGGAGGCCTGCCTGAAGAGATTGAGGGGAGAGGCCGCGGCGTCCGACTACATAGCCCTTGCGAACATCTACGCGGACCTGTGGCTGGCTGAGAGGAAACCGGAGGGGCTCGAGAGGATAATCTCGAGGTTCTGGGGTTCCGCTGGCAGGATAGACCTAAAACTCAGATAGTGAGGCTTCCACCCCCAGTTTAGAATGGTCTCTTCGCCGAGCTATCGTGCATCTACCCGAGGGAGGTCTAGAGACGTTAGGACCCTTACACAGGACAGAAAATAGCGCATCAAACCCTGTAAAGCCTTTAATGAAATAAGGGAGTTCTCTTCGCGGAACGGTGGCATAAAGGATTTATATCTAACATTGGGTATGCTAATATTATAGTAGGCGGGTTTCCTCATGGTTGGTTTCCTCAAGCGCTTCTGGCGGTCAAAAAACAACAAAGTTGTGGGAGCAGTTCCTCGCCAGATACCTCTGGATATCTTTCAGGAGCAGATGCGTGAGACTCCTAAACGTCCTCGTACAGTCCAGAGGGTTCCAGTTGAAGACTTGAGACGTGAGGCAGAGGAGAAACTCAGAATCTTCCAGTCAAACGTTAAGGAGATGAAGGACTTATCCCTCAAGATGGAGGAGCTCGCAAGGCTCTCTCGGTCCGGGGAGATACCAAAGAATATATATAACATCATTAGAGCCGAGATGAGTAGCCGCCTCTCTGAGCTGCTAGAGGAGCAGTTTCATCTAAGGGAATACTTGGAGCTGGCCAAGGCTAAGGCAAAGCTGGAGTGGGCAAAAGAGAAGATAGGTCTGAAGGAGTTCTTGGACAGACATGAGAAGACATATACTGTGGGAGCCCCTCCGCCGGGTGAAATGCCTCATCCCTCTCTGAAGTGGGAAAGGCTGATAAATAGTATAGACAAGGCCTTCGCGTCCCTGCCGATCGAGGACGAGGTTTCCTTCATCAACCAATACTTGAACATGATTAAGGAGAAGGAGCTCTCGGAAGACGTTGAGAAAAGTAAGGAGTTCTGTCAGAGGAGGCTGGAGGAAATCTCTAAGAAGTGGTCCTCGATTAGGCGTGACAAGATCGAGGAGGTTATGAACCTTGAACTTAAAGCCTCAGAGATCAGGGACGAAATAAAGGAGACTGAGGCCAGATACGCCGTAGGAGAGTTCGAAGAGAGCGCGTACGAGAGTAGACTGGGAGCATTGCAGGGGGAGTTGCGAAGTATCGAGAGGAAGATAGAAGAGATCAGAAGGTACATCGATGACATGGACATGAAGATATTCAGGTGCTTTGAGACTTTGAGGGAGGGTTCTTGACGACTCCTAGATGGATTTTAGTAGCCTCGTTGATCGTATGTACGGTTTTTGGATGGCTTACAGCATCTGCAGAGCCGACGGCTCATCTAGAGGGCTACTTCACCACAACGGTTATTGGGTCTCTCGGACAACAGGATGGCGGAGGCGGAAACGCTTCAGAACCTCTACTCTTCAACATAACCTTACTTATACTGGGTTCTGAGGGAGGGGGAGAACCTAACCTTCAAGGTTTAAACGTTACCGTGCACGACTTAAATGGGACCGTTGTGGCTTACGGAGTTCCAAACAGCACAGGACACGTAGACCTGAAGCTGCCGGAAGGAGTGTACACGGTCTCCGTTAACCATGGATACAGGGTTGTGGGCAGAAGAAAGATCAATGTCACAGAACCTGACCTCTTCATAGTTAGGACGTGGGTTTATAACCTAACCGTTGAATGCGTGGACCTTCAAGGTGAACCGTTGGCGGACCACGTCGTCTACTTATACGACCAGCTGGTCTTCCATTCGCTGGACAACTTCACGGTTATAAAGGATGGAACTGGGCGGATTATTGGTTGGAATAAGACTGACCTTAATGGGAGAACCTCCTTTAATGGGCTTTGGAACGGAACATACTTGCTCAAGGTTGTAAGCGGTGAGCCTGTAGGCGAGGCTTACATCAAACTGCAGGGGCATAAAAACATAACCATAGAATGCAATAAGACTCGTTTGGTCTTTAGGTTGGTCTCGGCTTCTGGCGAGGTCATCTCCGGCGCCGCCGTGTACTTCTACGACTCCGAGGGAAACCTCATCTTCAAAGACTATACCGATGAGAACGGCTGTATAACTCGCGAGAGCTTCTACGCTGAGCGTTACGTGGTTGACGTTGTGTGGGAGGGGCTTCAGGTTTGGACCGGAATCGTGGACCTCCATACGAATGACGAGTGGACCATAGAATGTCCCCTTTACAGGTTGAGAGTTAGGGTTTTAGACCCTTCAGGCGAGCCGATTAGAAACGCCCTCGTAGTGGTGAGTAGGCTCCAAGGAAGGTATGGAAGGCTTAAGGGTGAGGTTCTCTACAGGGAGAAGACTGATGAGTGGGGTTACGTAAGGGTTCTCCTGCCTACCGGCCGATATGAGGTTAGAGCGTCCTACGGAATATATACGGGTGTGATCGTTGTAGACCTGTTATACGACATGGACGAGGTTATGACGTGCAGTATGAACATGACCGCCTTATTCTTAACGTTAGTTATGCCCGTCCCGCTCGTAGCCTTAATCTTCGTATTGGAGAGAAAGAAGCTTAAAAAACCCTTAGAGATAAGGAAGTATAAGGAGATGCTGAGCAAGCTTGAGAACCTGTACGAGAACGGGCTGATCGAGTACAAGCTTTATCGGAAGTTGAGGGATGAGTACGAGACGAAGCTTATGGAGTTGGGTGGGAGGATGATGAGGTGAAGGGGCCGAGTAAACAAGCATCTGTAGCGGCCTTAATTTTACTTTTTACCTTATTGACCATGTGTCTAATCGGCTTCCAAGTTGAGGCTTCGCCGGAAGATGCCCAGGGGATTAATGTCTGGTTCATCGTTAAGTTGAGGGACTACAAGACCGACATGCCGGTTCCAAACATGACCTTAAGAATTAACTTTCAACCCTCCTCAGTCTGGGAAACTGTCTACTTAGAGGACGTGACGAACGAGACTGGAACGATACAGAGGCTCATCAAAACCGTTACTGGGACCTCCAACGTCAAGGCCCTGCTTAAAAATCCGCCTAGGATCAGCCGGTTAGAGGTCTTAGGAAACTATACGGTCATAAAAATAAATAATCTCTTCATGGATGAGGACGTCACATTTACAGGCTGGTATGAAACGGGCCGAACTATATACACGAATATGCGGATGCCTCTCACTGTCAGAAATCTGGGAAGCCAAATCTATGTTGAATGCAATATATGGGTTCTGGATGGTAAACTCGTCAGAGTCTCCGATTACAACCCGATTACTGAAGAGAAGGAGACATTAACCCTTAAGCCCGCCTTGAGGGCAAATATAGAAGACTTCGAGACTGCGAAGATTAACCCTGTCTATGAGAGTTACTTCTTCTTTCCCATAAACTATGAGGTGACCATAACGCCGACGGAGAAGTCTTGGTTGACAGTTGAGATTCCACCCCTGCATGTTAGGGTTGACGAGAACACAACGTTGATAAGCTGGACATACTTGGCCACTAAATGCTACGTAGAGGAGGAGCTCTC
>LUCD01000068.1 GCA_001593925.1 Candidatus Bathyarchaeota archaeon B26-1 | reverse complement strand
AAGATTATTATCAACCTCAAAATCTTTATTCATAAAAGCACGTTGCAGGCGCGAAGTTTGTCATTAAATCGGCAATACCTAACCTTACATTTAAAGGGCGTTTGACCCGTCATAAAGATGATGGATACCCAAGTCGGAGCTTACCCCGGTTGTCCATCCTCACGCTCGTTTTTAAAAAGGACAATATCTACCTCAATGGCACATTAGAGGCGTTTGGAGATGGAAGAATCATCTGAAAAATTCAAAATGTACACGTAACCAAGGATTTAAACTGTTAGTTTGGCGCCGGGGAAGGGATTTGAACCCTTGAGGCCCCGAAGGGCCACTGGATCTCGATTCCGGCCCTCTTCTTTTGGGTGTCCAGCGCATTGCCACTCTGCCACCCCTTGTCGGGGCCGGTGAGGCCCTGGCGATGGGTGTCCCCGGCTCTCTTAGAATTTGGTTGGTGTGGGGTTCTTTAAAGTTTTTGTTCTTGGAATTGTTTGGTGGTGAGAGTTTTAGACGGTTTGTTGTGCGGCGTTATCTTCTCTTCCAGAGTTCGTCGTACAGTTCTTTGGTTAGGGTGAGTATTCCCTCCTCGAGGATGTGTTCGGCTTCAGGCTTTAGGAAGGTTACGCCGAAGTATTTGGGCGCTTCTTTTGGTGCATATCCACCCCTCTTGAAGGATTCGGCCGTAGGGAAGTACCCGACCAAGCCGTTTCCGTAGCTTATCACGTATGTATGCCTAAAGGGTGAACGCCTCTTTATCTTTAGGCCGATCTCAACGAAGAGTTCTCCCGGAACGGCGACTAGGAGAATCTCGTTTATGCCTATTAGGGTGATCTCAACGGGGTTTACCCTTGGGAATCTTCCCTCCTCGACGTGTCTGAGGACATCCTCAGCCCACTGGACCATCGCCTCGGCTATCCTGATTCTTCCAGGCTCGGACCCCTCCAGCTTGAGCGCTTTAAGTTTCTCTTTGGCCGATTCGACTTCTCTGCGGGCTTCCTCTATGGTTGGGGGAGGCTCAACGGGGAGTTCAAGGACCTTCTGGAGGGAGCCAATCCTGACCTCGGAGACCCCTCTTAAACCCTCAGCAACCCTAACGGCCTCATCTCCGATCATTCTACCGACCTCCTCGACGTCCTTGAATGTTCCTTTCCCCCAAGCCTTCCAGTTGATGAGAGGGTCGATGTCTCCAGCCGCCCCGGTCGTGAAGATACAGCACTTTGCCAGTCTCTCTTCAACGGTACGCGTCGCGACTCCTGGATAGTCTGCTGAGACGAGGAGGTTTCGGGGGCCGAGGATGACGGGGTGGCAGGCGTAGTTGAGGACCAAGCATTGGACTTCCCCTTCAGAGTTATCTATGCGTATGACTCCTAGCTCCTCGTCGAGGGGGCCTTCAGCCCTCCTGTCCCTGTTGTAGCCGACGCCCTTGACAAAGCCTCTTCCAGCAGAGATTTTAGCGTCCTCCATATCTTTGGAGGCTTGGACGATCGAGTCAATTATCTTCTGTTCCGCCGCTTCGAGGTACCTCCGGTTTATCTCTCCCAGCATCCTCAGGTTCACGGTTGCGGGGCCTGAATGGGTGTGTGTACACGCAATGATCATGTTTTGAGGCTTTATACCCGTCTTCTCGGAGGCTTCTCTCCTTATCCGCTCAACGGACTCCCTTGAGAGCCCCAAAAGATCGGCTGAGACCAGAACTGCCTTCTCGCCTACGCCGCGATCTTCAAGGACTAACGCTCTGGCGTAGAGGTTGTCGTGGACTCCTTCTGAAGGCTTATCCCGCAGAACGTAACCCGAAAGGTCGACTCCTAAGGGAGGAGTTATGTCAACCTTGGAGACCCCGGCCTTCAGGTTTCCCAACGCCGCACACCTCCCTTCTAGAGAAGCTCATCCACATTCTCTTTGATCTTCTCTATAGCCGCGACGATGTCTTCCATGTCCTCCCTTGAGCCTAACAGCATTCTCTGAGTGAACCAGAGGGCCTCCTTGTAGCATGCCCTCTCCGTGTTTGGCAGAGAGACCTCTGAGTAGTCCATCTTCTCAGATATGCTCTTTGGTATGAAGGGTATCCGTTTGAGGTTCTGGAAGGCTGGAGCTCTATATAGGGGTGTGTATCCCAAGCTGCAGGGTATCCCCTCGGCTACTAAGGCTTCTCTGAACTTTTCTCTGGAGAGACCCCCAAAAGCTTCAGAACTGTACTTGAAGATGTATAGGTGGTACGCGTGCTTCGTGGCCTTCTCCGGCCTCTTTAGAGGGGTCACGCCGTCTATCTTGGAGAGGAGGCTCGTCAAGTATCTGGCCCTATCCTCTCTGATTTCGGACTGTTCCGGAAGCCTGCTCAATTGGGCGAGGAGGATAGCCGCCTGGAACTCTGTGATCCTACAGTTGGTTCCAGGTATGAAATGTTCGTACCATGCCCCCTCCATGCTCCTTCCACAGTTACTGTACGACCAAGCCGTCTCGTAGAGTTTACGGTTGTCAGTGAGGATTATTCCTCCCTCCCCGCTGGTTATGTTCTTGCTCGACTGGAAGCTGAAGGCCGCCAAGTCCCCGTAGGAGCCGACCTTCCTCCCGTTCCATTCGGCTCCCCAAGCTTGGCAAGCATCCTCCACCACGACTAGGTTGTACTTCTCCGCTATAGAGTTGATCTTCTCCATGTCCGCAGGGCAACCAGCTATATGGACGGGGATTATGGCCTTCACATCTTCCGTTATGGCGGCCTCGACGGCTGAGGGATCGATCGTGTACGTGTCTGGGTCTATATCGACGAACTTCGGGACAAGGTTGGCGTAGATGGCGGCGGTCGCCGTCGCCATGAAGGTGTAAGCCGGCATTATCACACTACTCCCAGCAGGTATTCCAGCCGCCCTCAGAGAGATCTCAAGCGCGGCGGTTCCGTTCGTAACGGCTACCCCATACTTGACACGGTGGTACTCGGCGAACCTCTTCTCGAACTCGGCTTTTTTGTTACCGCCTACCCCCCACACCCCGCTCTCCAAGACCTCTTTGAGGGCCTCGAGTTCCTCTTCGCCGTACACGGGCCATGAAGGGAAAGGTTTCTCCCGTACGGGCCTTCCGCCTTTCAAAGCCAGCTTAGCCAACTAAACACCTCCAAATTCAAGGCGGCCTCTTCTTAAGGGGTTCTTTATTTCTAGGGCGGTGAATGTTAACTTAAGATTTTCTCCTGTTGGCGTGTTTGTTCCCTGTAAAGGGGAAGGTATTTAGGGTTAGAAGCCTAACTCTTCTCCTTGTTTCAAGGATTTTAAGGGTTGAGGATGCTCTCAATGATTGAGATCATACCTATCAAAGGCGTGCCAATCATAAAGGAAGGTGACGACGTAGGCGAGGCCATAGTCAAGGCGGCTGAGGCCCAAGGAACCCCCATCCAAGACCGGGACATAATAGTCGTTACGCATGTAGTTGTCTCTAGGGCTGAAGGAAGGATCGTAAACCTCGACGAGGTGAAGCCTTCAAGGTTCGCCGAAACCATAGCCGAAGAGTACGGGAAGGACCCTTCCCTCGTAGAGGTCGTCCTTAGGGAGGCTAAGAGCATAGTCCGCATGGGAGACGGCCACATAATAGTTGAGACGAGACACGGCTTCATCTGCGCCAACGCTGGAGTAGATAAGTCGAACGTGCCCGGAAAGAGGAACGTCGCCCTACTACCCGAAGACCCGGACCTCTCAGCCCGCAGGATAAGGGAGAGGGTAAGAGAGCTGACCGGCAAAGACGTGGCCGTCATAATCTCCGACACCCATGGGAGAGCCCTACGAGAAGGAGAGATAAACGTCGCGATAGGTGTGGCTGGGATAGAGCCCCTACGCGACCGCAGGGGAGAGAACGACCTCTTCGGGTACACACTCAAGGTGAAGCGGACAGCAGTAGCGGATGAGCTCTCATCAGCGGCCGAGCTAGTCATAGGTCAGGCTGACGAGGGTGTACCCGCCGCGATAATAAGAGGTTACAGGTACCAGAGGTCTGAGGATGCAACTTCGAAGAGGCTTCTCAGGCCGAGGGAGAAGTCTCTCTTCATCTAGGATGGGGGTTCTCGGGTCTCGAGTATGTTCCACGATTATCTGAACCCTCCCAAACTTATCTTGAGGAGGACCGTGCGGACTTTATGCTCATCCAACACTTCTCCCAGAAAGGTTTGAAGTAAAGGAGAGCCAGCCCAAGCGTGGTGAGGGTGACAGCGGCGTAGAACACCGGGTCCGGTACGCCGATCTTCCTCGCTCCAATGAGGGGTTCAGGTGTTCTGCCTCCTAGGAGGAACCAGTGGCGGAGGCCTAGATGCGGGAGGATCGTGTAAAGCGGCAGGTCGAGAAGGCCTAGGATGCCCATGATCCTCATTCCCACCCGCGTCTTATATCCAAGGTTCATTCTTGGGATGAGTATGGCCAAGAGCCATGAGACGATATTTGTTGTCAACGAGCCTCCTAGAAGCATTAGGCCATACGCGAAGTCCGTCTTTAACCCTTCAATCCTCGCGAGTCCTAACTGAAACTCCGGTGTCAATGCGGGCTGGGGATATATCTCTAGAAAGGCCACCTTCAGGTAGGCGAGTCTTCCACCAACGGATACTCCCCACGCTACGTGGCCGAGCTCGTGAGTAAGGTCCATGAGGAAACCGGAGAGGGCTAGGATGATTATGAATAGAAGGGCCGCTCCGTAATCGACTTCAAACCTCAGTTTTGGAGCCGCGACTTTCAAAAAGAGGATGGCTAGGATGGAGATCGCGGTCCAGAAGAGAACGTTGATGAAGAGGCTGGTTAACCGAAACTCGGTGGGTTGAAGGGTTTTGGTCACCCTCCAGACAAGGGGATAACCATAATACTTATACCCGATCACGCTGAAGTCCGGAGGATTCTCAACTATTCCTGTTGCTAATGAGACGAGAACGCCTAAAAGTATGGCCGCCAGCAGATACTTACGGTTTAGAGGCAGCGATGCCAATTCTCCTCTCTCCACCTCTTGAAGACCGTTTAGTAAAAGGGGAATTACCACTTGATAATTCTACTTTTTAGAACAGGCGTTCTAAGAGCCGGAGAGATTTTGCCTTATTCACTCAACCTTCAAGTCTCTCAGAGACTTTCACAGATAGGGGAGACGATTTAAGAAAAGAGGGGGGTAGAGAGGAATTAGCGGAGGGCATCCGGAGGCGTACATCACCGCTTCAGGTTAAGACCTTTGATAGGGCGTTTAGGCGTCCGGTGAACCTCTCAAGGAGTTCTCTGTCCATCCACAAGGGCGGGGTGTTAACCCATCTACCCTCATCAAAGTATGACATGGTAACCCTAACCCTTCTCCCGTAATCCGTCTGGTAGACCCTGACCCAGAGGTTCACGCCTCTACCAGAGACCCTGAAGCCTCCGCTCAGCTCCTTGCCGCTACTCCTCTCTACGTTCATGAGGACAGGCATAGAGGACTCCTTCACGTTACCTCTCTACTTAGATCAGTCTCCTCGAAGACCCGATCAGCTTTTCAGCGGCTATCCTGATGTCTTTCGCCTTGATCGTCTTCCTTCCCGCGTGCATGGTGTAGTCTAGGGCTTCCTTCGCTATCTTCAAGCCGACCTCCTCGATTATCTCCGCCAGCTCCGCGGCCGCGGACTTGCTGACTCTTTCCGCCCCGGCTTTCTTGCAGATTTTATGCATTGCCGCCACGGAGATGCTACCTTTCCGAACCATACAACCTCCTCCTTCATTAACATCATATTCCTTTAAAAATACAGTAATATAAGGTTATCTAAAAAAGAGGGTAAAGATTAATACTCTTTCGGACGGATCAAACATCACTAAAACTCCTTTACCCATTTCCTCTCTTCCATAATGGTCGCAATAACCGCTTCTCATGCAGAGGGAGTTCTTAAGCCCCGAGAGTGAGTCATCACCCTTTATCTAACCAAGTAAAGAATGAAAAACTTTTTTGAGGGGGGACGAGGATGTGATGAAGGCTCATCCATCATTTCTTGCCCAAAGTTTTGGGTATGAGGCCCGCCCTGAGCAGGTGGTCGGCTAGGACTATGGCCATACACGCCTCCACGACGGGGACGGCTCTTGGGACTATACATGGATCATGCCTACCCTTCATCGACCTCCCTCATCTCTTTGAGGTCGACGGTTCTCTGCTTCTTGGAGATGGAGGGGGTTGGCTTGAAGGCCACCCGTACCACAATCGGCATCCCCGTTGAGAGCCCGCCTAGTATTCCTCCCGCGTTGTTCGTCAGCGTAAATACCTTTCCGTCTTTAACCACGTATTGATCGTTGTTCTCGGAGCCTCTCATGGATGCCGCCTTGAAGCCGGCTCCAAACTCGACGCCCTTAACCGCAGGTATGTTGAAGAGCATCTTCGCAAGGTCGGAGTCTAGAGAATCAAAGATGGGTTCGCCTACGCCTACTGGAACGTTCAAGGCGATGCCCTCCACGACTCCTCCTAAACTGTCCCCTTCCTCCGCTGCCTTCAAAACAGCGTCTTCCATAAGAGCGGCTACTTCAGGGTCGGCGCACCGAACAGCGTTCCGGTAAACGTTCACTCGGATATCTTCGTAGGAGACTCTCTTGGAGAGCTTGACTTTACCTATCTGCACCGTGTGGGCTAACACCTCGATCTCTAGGAGGTTTAGGAGCTTCTTCGCCACGGCTCCAGCCATAACGTATGCCGCGGTCATGCGTCCAGAGAATCGTCCTCCACCCCTGTAGTCGTTGAAGCCTCCGTACTTCACAGCGGCGGGATAGTCTGCGTGGCCCGGTCTAGGCCTGAATCTTATCGCCTCATAAGGTTTGGAGTCCACGTCTCTATTCCGGACGATCATGCAGATCGGGGCTCCAGTCGTGTAGCCTCTGTAGACCCCTGATAGAATCTCGACTCTATCCTCCTCCAGCCTAGGAGTGCTCACTCCGCTGAGGCCCGGCCTCCTCTTATCCAGTTCACTTTGCACGTCGGCTTCTGTGAGTGGAAGGCCAGCCGGGCAACCGTCTATGATAGCCCCGACGATGAGGCCGTGGCTCTCCCCGATGCAGGTGAAGACAAAGACTTTACCTATGGAGTTGCCGTTCACTTAGGTCTCCTCCCAAGAGCTGCATATCCCTAACAAAGTTTGGGTAAGATTTATTTATGCACTCGATTCCGAGGATTCTCGTCTCGCCCTCAGCCCTCAACGCGGCGACTGCGCAGGCCATAGCGATCCTGTGGTCGTTGCGGGGGTCGATCTCGGCGCCGCGTAGTTCTCCCCCAACCACCTCGAGCTTGTCATCCTCCACCTTAACCCTTGCCCCTAATTTGGCCATCTCACTTGAGATGGAGACGAGCCTATCTGACTCCTTGAACCTGAGCCTCCTCACGCCCTTGATCACCGTTCTGCCCCGGGCGGATGCGGCGAGGGCGGCGCAGACGGGGACGAGGTCCGGGTTGTCCCTCAAATCGACCGTTATAGCTTCTAGAGTCCCCTTGACTCCCATAACCTCCACGTAGTTCTCTCCAACATTTACTCGGACATTCATCCGCCTTAGAATGTCGACGATAAGTCTGTCCCCTTGGAGGGTCTCCGCCGGGAGATTTTCAACCCTAACCTTCGAATCGGTTATGGCGGCAGCTGCCAAGATGAAGGAGGCTGAGGAGTAATCTCCTTCGATCATGTGGTCGGAGGGCTTATACTCTTGTTTGGGAGGAACCATTAAATGCCTGTAGTCTTCTTGAACCGAGACCTCGACCCCGTGTCTGCGAACAATGTTTATCGTCATCTCCACGTAAGGCTTAGACTCCAGCGGGCTTGTGAGAGTTATCCTGGTTTCCCTCTCAGCCTTCGGGGTTGCAAATATGAGTCCCGAGATGAACTGGGAGCTCACATCACCCCTTATTGAGGCGTCTCCTCCCCTTATCCCCCCGCCGAAGACTATTACCGGCGGGTAACCGTCGCGCCTAGCGGAGTAGCACTGGACCCCGAGGCTTCTGAGAGCCTTGAGCAAGGGGCCCATAGGTCTCCTTCTCAGGCTCTCCCCTCCCGTCAAGATAGAGATTCCCTCAGCTAGAGCGCAGATCGGCGTGACGAAACGGATCGTGGACCCTGAGTTCCTGCAGTTGATCACGTCTGGAGGGGTGGCCGGTTTGGGAGCCCCGATGACCCTCAGAGCCTTCTCGTCGTCATCCACATCGATCCTCGCCCCGAGCATCTTGCAGGCTTCGATCGTGGCGAGCGTGTCCTCGCAGAAGAGTGGCCTCCGTATCCTTGATTCTCCGTCCGAGAGGGATGCCGCTATGACGGCTCTGTGGGTGTAAGCCTTTGAGGGCGGGGCCTCAACTGTTCCTTTGAGCCCCTCCGTCTTCCTCACTATGAGAACGGCCAATGCTCGTCACACCAGTCTGTGGGCCTTCTCATGGTTGATCTCAGTCTTTATGATCTCTCCTCCCCGGCGTTCCAGCACCTCTAGGACATGGTCTACCGCGTCTTCGGGGACTATCGAAGCCACGGCGGGGCCCTTCCCCGAGAGCCCCGACGCTATGGCTCCGGCTGAGAGGGCTTCTATGACGATCGAGGTGTCGTATCCCAGAACCGAGGAGTAAAGGATGCCATTTATGGTCATGGCCTGCCAATGTTCACCTCTAAGCGCGATCCCGTGGACGGATGCGACCTCTTTGGCTATCAGCTTCATCCTTTTGACGTCCGACTTGGCCGTGTAAGATTTCTCCGGGGGCACATGGATGAGCACGGTATAGTCCTCGGCCTTTACTCTCTTGAGGATTCTGCGGGACATGTTCTCCGTGATCACTATGTCCCCGAAGTAGGATGCGCAGGCGTCGTCGAACGCCCCCGTTATCGTCACCTTGGCGTCTATAGCCGCGTCAACCCCAAGGTTCACGAGGGTTACGTCGTCTAGGGTCTCTCCTAGAGCCGAGGCCGTAGCTAAGGCTATGGCGTTCGCAGCTGCGCTACTGCTCTTGAGGCCCCTCGCGATCGGTATGTTAGAGGTGGTCTCGACGTAGGCGCCGTACTCGTCCTTCAAACCGAAGTGTTCCAGAACGCGGTTGACAACGCTCTCTATGAGGATCGTGCTCTCCTCCGGGTCTGAGAGAATCCGGCCGACTATCCTCCCCGGCTCATTGGTCAATCTGACCTCGGCTTCGGTCTTCAAGCGGACTCCTAGGGCCGCCCCTAGACCGCATGAGATCGCGTTCACGATGGTGACGGCGCCGTAAGCAACCGCCCTTCCCCTCTCAACCATAACTTGTCGCCCTCCCTAAACGTTAAAGGATGATCCCTCTCCTTCTCAGTTCTCTCTTAGCGGCGTCCATCATAACCTCGACGGGAGCCTCGACCCCCGTCCACAACTCGAAGGAGGCCGCACCTTGGTAGACGAGCATCGTCAAGCCGTCTATGGTCTTCGCCCCTGCAGCCTTCGCTTCCTTTAGTAGGCGGGTTTCGATCGGGTTGTAGACGAGGTCGAAGACCGTCAAGCCCGGCCTCAGGAGCTCCTTCGGAATCGGGGTTTCGTCCTCGTTGGGGCGCATCCCCACGGGGGTCGCGTTTATAACCACGTCCGAGTTCTCCAGTTCTTCCTTCAAGGTCTCGTCTGAGAGCCTGCATGCCCTGACGGTTCCTTCCACCTTCTTCTTCAGGTCCTCGGCTAGGGTCTTGGCTCTCCCATACGTCCTGTTCAGGATCGTGAGCTCGCGGACTCTTGGTGCTAGGGTGAACGAGAGCGCTCTAGAGGCTCCTCCAGCACCGATTATCAGAACCTTCTTGGCTTTCAAGTCTCCATCCACCTCCAGTAGAGCCTTCAAGGCTCCACGGCCGTCCGTGTTGTAACCTACGAGTGCGCCGTCGTCGTTGAGTATTGTGTTGACGGCGCCGAGGAGCTCGGCTTCCGGGTCTAAGCGGTCCAAGTATCTGATGACCCCTATCTTGTGGGGCATTGTCACGTTCAACCCGTGTATGCCTAGGCTCCGGACCCCCCGTATGGCCCACTCGAGCTCCTCGTAACGAACCCTGAAGGCGACGTAGACGTAGTCCAGCCCCAGATGCTTGAAGGCCGCGTTGTGGATGCATGGGCTTAGAGAATGTTCAACGGGGTCCCCTATGACCGCGCAGAGCCGCGTCCTCCCGGTTATCGTCATGTCTCAATCCTCAGCTCCGAGTAGAGTTTTTTCATCTCGGAGATGGAGATTTGGCCCGGAGCCGTCTCCAGTCCTTCTTGGAGCGATGCGTATGTGAAGTGCGCTCCGAAGATAGGTGCTAGAACCCTAGAGAGTTTTCCCCTTTCACCCATCGCGAAGCAGACGATCTTCGTCTCATCGCTGAACATGAGGTTTAGGAGCAAACATATAACGCTGTCCGGGGTCTCCTTAGCCGTCGTGACGAGTTTACATACTTCGGCTCCAACGGCGATCTCCCTCTCCACTATGTCCTCCATCTCAGCCATTCTCAGGGTTCTGGTGAAGTCATGGTATGAGACTATCGGCTTAGCCCCGGCGTCACGGAGCCTCGAGACTATAGACTCCACCCCTTTCGCGGTCAGCTCCACATCGACGTAATGGAACCCCGCCTCCGCGGCCTCAATTAGGGTTCTAAGCCTCACCTCCTCGTCTTGAGACCTGAACCCTCCCTGTTCATACTGCCTGTTGGTCGCGATTAGCGGAACCGAAGCGTATTCCGGTATCTCGTATATTCTGTCCAGCCGGTCAAGGTAGTCTAGACGGACCTCAACGATGTCAGCCCCTGAAGCCTCAGCCCTCTCTATAAGTGGAACTAATTCCGAGACTGTCTTGGCCCGGACGGGAACGCATACCCTAACCTTCATACCTCTATTATCCTCTCCTCCTCAACAAGGGCCCCGAAGTGTCGGCCTCCCTTCTCTAGGTGAACTAAAACCTTGTCGCCCTTCTTCAGGTCTTTGAGGGAGATGCTTCCGTCCTCCGTGACAACCCTTATAGTCTCAGCGTTCTGGAGTATCGTCTTTACCCTTCGACCGTTACATTCCGCCTCTATGAGGATGAGGGGCCTCCACTCAACCTTGACGCGGCAGATGTGAGCGGTCCTGCTTCTTCCATGCCGATCCACAATTAAGACTTCCTCGCCGGCCTTCAGCTCGGACAGGTACTTGGTTCTCCCTCCAGGCGCGATGACGTATAGGGCGATGGAGCCAGCGTTAACCCGGAATGGGCGGGGTTGGACGAAGGGTGTCTCGTGGACCTCAGCCTCTACTAGGAAGAAGCCGGATGACTGGCATCCGACGAGGAGGCCTTCACCCTCATCCATGAGGTCGCAGGTGTCTATGCACGCCCGTGCTCCGACGCCTAAAGGTTTAACCTCAACGATTTCGGCCGTTTCGAGCCTTAACTTCTCGGAGGCCTCGACCTCCTTCAAGACCTTGTAGATTCGCATCGCCTCGTCTACGTCGGAGGTGTCGGCCGCCACCCCACCCGCCCCTATCTCCAGAGTCTCGAGGGCCAGCTTGGCTTCTTGGGCGTCTTTAGCGACGGCTATCAGCGTGCTTCTGCCTCCGATCTCGGCTATGAGGTTCTCTAGGGGTATGACCTTCCAGTCTTGGAACAACGCCACGATGTAGTCGGATGAGAGCTTAGCGGCCTCTATCACCTTCCTCTCGTCGCCTTTAGATTTGACCGTCAGGCTGATGCATGTCTTCTTCCCCTCGTTCTTGGCCTTCTCAAGGTCGGCTAGGCTCTCAACTAGGAGGATGTCGCTCTCCGGGGATGGGGAGACTATAACCTTCGCGCCGGACTCCCTCGCCAACCCCACATCCTTTGGGTTGACAATGTAGGCTTTACAGACTTCTGAGGTCTCAGCTATAAGGTTCTTCTTTTTCTCACGGCTTAGGTTTGGGTTGACTTTGATCCAGAACTCCTTCATCGGCTTGTTCCCCACTTCAACTTGAATCGGATTTTACAGCCTCCTTTATAAGGTGGACGGCTTGATCCTTATCCTTCTGGTCGACGAAGATTATTACGCTTGATGTTATCGTGAAGATTCCATAAATGTTTATGCTTGAGGACTTGAGGGCGTCCGCTATGTCGCTTATGACTCCCGGGGTCTCCTCCAATCCTACATCCCTGACCTTTATGAAGGTTAAGTTTCGCCTCAGAGCCATGGCTATAGTCTCTTCCTCCTCGACTATTATTGAGTGGATGGTCTCTAGAAGCCTCTCAGAAACGTTGGTGACGGGTAGATAAAGGATCAGGGAGTTCTCGTTCATGGACATTCCAAGAATCTCGACTTTAGACCCTCTAACCTCTCTCAGTATCCTGTACACGACCTCTGGAGACTCGGAGACCCTCTTGCCCACAACGGTTACAGCCATAACCGGGTTCGAGTACGCGTCAACCACCAAGTTCTGCGGTAGACCCCCGCGTATTATGGTTCCCTCCGATCTTAGATCACTAGACGAGTTCTTCATGACCTTGATGTCTATGGAGGGGCTCTTATACTTTAGGGCTTTTTTGCGGATGAACTTGGCTCCGGTGTCCGCAAGCCCAACGAGAACGTCGACGGAGACCTCGTCGAGCCTACGGGTTCCCTTCACAACCTTTGGGTCCGCCGTCATGATCCCCTCCACATCCGTAACCAAGATCACCTGGTCGGCTTGGAGGCCCCTAGCCAACACGAAGGCCGTCACGTCGCTCCCACCCCTCCCAAGAGTCGTTATGGCCCCCTCCCGCGTCTTACCGATGAACCCTGGAACAACGGGGATCACGCCCCTCCGCAGTAGGGGCTGAATATGGTCTCTGATCGCGGCTTCGCAGAGTGGCAGAATGGGCTTGGCCTTCGTGAAGGAGCCGTCCGTTATTATTGGCCACTCAGGATCGTAAGGGTCGATCATGCGGCTCTTCAGCCCTCTAGCTCTCAGGGCTGCAGCGAAGATTCTGGCGCTTGTGAGCTCGCCCATGGCCATTATGTCGTCTAGGTCCCTGTTTGAGACGCGGCCTCCGCAGGCCTCTTCAGCCGTCGCTATCAGGTGGTCCGTGGTTCTCCCCATGGCTGAGACGACGACTGTTATCTCCGTTCCCCTTCTAGCCTCTTTCGCAACGATCTCGGCCGCCTTCGATATTTTTAGGCCGTCGGCTAGGCTGGTCCCGCCGAACTTCACCACGACGCGGCTGAAACACATCTCATCTTTTTTCAAACACAACACCCCCGGAAGAAGAGGAAGGGAGAAGCAGAAACCGCAGGAATTTCTTTGGCCTCTCCCTTCAACATTTAGTAGCTAAAATAGCCAAAATACCCGAAGAAGGGCGTCC
>LUCD01000067.1 GCA_001593925.1 Candidatus Bathyarchaeota archaeon B26-1 | reverse complement strand
GCCCAATGGGTCTTGTGGGGCTTCGCCGGCGCATCCCTGTCCGTACTGGGCTGTCTAATATACGCGATGCTGCCTGAAGAATAACTGAAGCCGGATAGGCTTACTCGACATCGCTGGCCACCCCTAGTTGACCCCGGAAAAGAGATATTTGTCCTGCCCCCTACATATCTGTGGGGGCGCGGGGTTTGAGGCCCTTTAGCTTCGTTCATGCTGCCGACCTCCACCTCGGTTATGAACAGTACAACTTGAAGGCTCGGCGTGAAGACTTTGTTAGAGCCTTCGAGGAGGTCGTTGAGAAGACTCTTGAGTTGAAGCCCGACTTCATGATATTGGCTGGAGACGTCTTCCATCACGCTCGGCCGGCCAACGTAACCTTAGAGAACGCAATAAGGAACCTTGGGAGGTTGAGGAAGGCGGGAATCCCCGTCCTTACGGTTGACGGCTCTCACGACAGGGCTCCAAACATAGTTACAGGCACTATACTTAACCCCTTAGACACAGCTGGCCTCCTCTACCATCTGCCGAGGCATGAAGGGGCATCTTGGAGGAGCGGAGACTGCTACGTCTATGGAATCCCGAACTTTAGGAGTAGACGCGAGGCCGAGGAGGGCCTCCCAGCCTTCCTCGACATTAAGAAGCCTAAACCCGACCCCTCCCGCTTCAACATCTTCGTCTTTCACATGGCGATCGACGTTCCGGCCATAATGCGGAGCCACCCCAGAATGGAGGCTGAAGCCACCGCAGACCTTATTCCGGAAGGCTTCAACTATTATGCTGGCGGCCACATACACACGCCGTGGCAGGTGCCCTTCAAGGGGGGCCTCCTAGCCTACAGCGGCTGTACGGAGACCGTAAGCTACGAAGACGCCGAAGTTAAGAAGGGCTTCTATTACGTTGAGGTCGACGGAGACGGGGAGCCGTTCCTGACACGCATCGAACTGGAGAGTCCGAGAAAATTTATAGTTCTCGAGGATGATTATAGCGGGCTTACGCCGAGCAGAATAACGGAGTTAGCCGTCGAAGCCGTCAGGAGAGCCGACGAGCCTGGAGCCGTAATAATCCCGATACTGCGCGGAGTCCTCCCCGCCGAGTCCACCAGGAGAGAGATCGACCTCGCGAAGATACGGTCGGCGGCTGAGAGGGCTCTCGTGGTCCGCCCAGTAGTACAGATGAGGGAGACGGGAATCTCAGATGAGGTCATACGGGCGATCTTTGAGGGTGGGGCCAGGGACTTGAAGGCCAGAGCCCTCGAGTTCTTCATAGAGTTCTTCTCACAACGCTATCCGAGAGAGGAAGCTGAGAGGAATGCCAAGCTCGCGTTGAGCCTGCTCAGCCCCCTCAGGGAAGGAGACGACGAGAAGGTTAGGAGGATGCTGGAGGAGAGGCTCCTTGAAGGTTAGAGCCCTACTTATGGAGAACATCCGATCGCACAAGAAGACCCTAATAAACTTTCAGGACGGCTTCACTTGTCTGGTGGGGGGTCTGGGTAGGGGGAAATCGAGCGTCCTCTACGCGATAGACTTCGCCCTCTTCGGCGACCCGCTGGGTAGAAGCTACGAGTACCTCTTACGAGAAGGCTATGAGAGAGGGAAGGTAGCCCTAAAGTTCGTGGTGGAAGGTAAAGAGTACACGATCTGGAGAGCTCTTGAGAGACGCGGGAAGAGGATAAGCCAAGACATGGAGCAGCTCAAACTCTTTGAGGGAGACAGGCTCATAGCAAAAATGAAGAGTGAAGCCGTGGCTGAGCAGCTGAAAGCCATAACGGGGATCGACAGGGACCTCTTCAGGGAGGTTATATGGATCAGGCAGGAACGCTTGAAGGACCTCTTAGACATGCGTCCAACGGAGAGGAGGAGACGCCTCGACGTCCTCTTCGGACTCTCAGATTACGAAGCCGCATGGACCAACGCGAGGTCGGTCATCAACTGGTACGAGAGCGAACTTAAAACTCTGGAGCGCGACCCAGAGGTAGCTAGGATAAGTGAATTCCAGAGAGAGTACGAGGAGGCCGTTAGGGAACTAGCCGAGAAGGAGGAGGAGCTTCGCAGCCTTAAAGAGAGGCTTTCGGAGGCCGAGGTTAGGCTGAGAGAGGCGACGGCTCGCCTCGAGCGGCTTGAGGCTCTCAGACGCCGGAGTGAGGAGTTGAGGGGTAGGGAGGCCAGCCTTCGTTCCAGAGTTATGGCCTTAGAGAACCTCTCAGCTAGGTTGGCCGACGAGATAAGGTCTAGGGAGGAAAACCTGAGGAAACTCGAAGCTTGGATTAAGAGGTTGAGGGAGGAAGAGGCCTCGAAACGGTCCCTCCTCGAGGAGGCGGGGCTACCCTCCGACACGACAGTTGAGACCTTAAAGGAGATGAGGAACTCTCTCGTCGAGGAGCTAGCCGGAATCCAAGCTGAAGAGGAGCGTGCAAGGAAGGAGATGGCAACATCGGCTCAGAGGGCCTCAACTCTGACCAAAGAGAGCAGGTGTCCACTATGCCTCCAACCCCTACCCGCCGCTTACAGGGAGAGCCTCCTAAGAAGGATGCAGAGGGAGACCCTTGAGTACAAGGAGAAGATGGACAGGCTGAGGAGGAGGTTTAAGGACTTGGAGCGTATGAGCAGAACGCTCTCATCCGTACTGTCTGATCTCCAAACAATCGAGACGAGAATTGAGGATGCTGAACGCCGGATTGAGGAGGAGCGTAAGGCCTTAGAGAAGGGTAGGGCTGAGTTCGAGGAGATGCTGAGGGAGGGCGAGGACGTTAAGAGGAAGCTGGATGAGCTACGCGCTGAGATGGCTAAGATCGATCTGGGAGAACTTGAGGAGGCGCAGAAGATTCGCGACAGGGCCTTCGAGGAGTACTCCGAACTTAAACATGGCGTCCGGTCGGCTGAGAGCCGGATAAAGGAGATAGCTTCAAGGATAGACGATATTAAGGAGAGGCTTGACTCCGCGTATAGTAAAGCCGAGAGGATAGAGCAGGTTAAGAGGCTCCTAGAAGTTCTTAGGGAGATACGTCAAGCCTACAGGAGTATCCAGCCTAGGCTTAGGAGGGAGTTCATCAAGTATTTGGAGAGGATGGTGCAGCAGGTTCTGGACGAGCTTCTGGGTTTTGGGGAGCCCCAGCTCTTCGTAAGCATAAACGAGGATTACACCCCCTCCGTGAGGAGTGAGGAGGGTCACGAACGGGGTGTCATGAACCTTTCTGGAGGGGAGAGAACCCTATTAGCCTTCGCTTACAGGTTGGGGGTAGGCCAGATAATTATGCAGTCTAGGGTTGGGCACGGTCCCCGCATGCTCCTCTTGGATGAGCCTACCGAGAGCCTAGGACGTGAAGACGGCTCCATAGACCGTTTAGCGGAAGCCCTCTCCCGCCTCAAGACCGTTGAACAGATAATAGCCGTGACTCACAGCGAGGCCTTCGCCGAGAAGGCTGACCACGTCATACGGGTCACGAAGGAGAACAACACCAGCAAAGTCTTGATGGAGAGATGAAAGCGGTTAACGCTCCCCTCAGTAAAGGTTATCCATTAAACGGCCAATATTTTGGTTAGGGACGGCGGGGAAGACCGTGAAGGCGACAATAATCGAGAGCGTTATGGGGGTTCTCGGCTTCAACGGTGAGGGTAGACTCGTCGAGTGGGTTCCCTTCCCAAGAGACGTGGAGAAAGTGGCCGAGAAACTCCTAGCAATGGATGAGGGTAAACTAACAGAAGAGCTGGTCACTCTGATCAAGAAGATGATGAATAAAGGCTACAAGGTCTTCGTCTTCGAGAAGGAAAGCCTCTCGAGGGCAGTCAAGGAGACGCTGAACGTGGAGGTAGAGGTTGAGACCCCCTCCAAGGCGGGGGAAATCCTCAGAGAGAACCTTGGGAGGTTCGCTGTAAACCTGAAATTCGTCGAGGAGGAGGCGGAGATAAGGGGATGGATTCACAGGGTCTCGATGGCGATGAGCAGTATAAGGCTTAGGAGGGCGATCGAGAAGAGGGACCTCCTCATAATTCAGGTTATAAACGCCATAGATGATGTGGAGAAGACTTTAAACCTCTTCATGAGCCGTCTAAGAGAGTGGTATGGGCTTCACTTCCCCGAGCTCAGTAGGCTGATAGAGAAGCATGAGACCTACGTCAGACTCGTCAAGAACCTCGTGAGGAGAGGGAACTTCGAGTTTGAGAGGCTGGTGGAGGAGGGCCTACCGAAGAAGAAGGCTAAACAGGTCTCCGAGGCGGCCGAGGCCTCGATAGGAGCCGACCTCTACGAGGGAGACCTAGAGCGTATAAGAGAATTCTGCGACTGTATAGTTCGGCTCTACACGTTGAGGGATGGGCTTGAACGTTACCTGGGGAGTCTGATGGAGGAGGTTGCGCCCAACCTCTACGCGATCACTGGGGCGACGTTGGGAGCTAGGCTGATAGCCTTGGCGGGGGGCTTAGGGAACCTCTCGAAGATGCCGGCGAGCACCATCCAGGTTCTGGGGGCTGAGAAGGCTCTCTTCAGGTCTCTTAGGACGGGTTCACGCCCGCCTAAACATGGGGTGATCTTCCAGCATAGATTCCTGCATGAATCTAAACGTTGGCAGAGGGGTAAGGTTGCCAGGGTTTTGGCTGGAAAGATAGCGATAGCCGCCCGGATCGACGCGTATAGCGGCAGGTACATGGGCGACAGGTTGAGGAGGGACCTAGAGGAGAAGGTTAAGGAGATCAGAGAGAAGTATCCGAGGCCTAGGCTGGAAACAAAAGTTAAGGTTCGCGCCAAGGGGCGGCGTAGGAGGACCGCAGGGGGGAGAAGCCATAAACGTGGAGGTTGAACCGCACCCGGCCCATGCGGGTGTCTACTGGGTTAGGCTCAAGGAAGGGGTTAAGCTGGCCTCTAAGAATCTGGCTCCGGGCAGAGCCGTCTACGGTGAACGGTTGGTCAAGTGTGAGGGGGCCGAGTATAGGCTTTGGGACCCTTACAGGAGCAAGCTGGCGGCAGCTATCCTCAAAGGGGTTAGCAGGGTTCCCTTTGGGCCCGGTAGTAAGGTGTTGTATCTGGGCGCGGCTTCCGGGACGACGGCTAGCCACGTCTCCGACATCGTTGGCGGGGAAGGCCACGTCTACTGTGTGGAGTTCGCGCCTAGAGCTATGAGGGAGCTCGTCGAGAACGTCTGTAAGTTCCGGGGGAACATGTCGCCGATCCTCTCCGACGCGAGGTTTCCTGAACGTTACCTTCCGCTCGTCGAGAAGGTGGACGCGATCTACTGTGACATAGCCCAGCCGGAGCAGGCGAAGGTTCTAATCGACAACGCCGCCCTCTTCCTGAAGAAGGGCGGATGGATAATGCTCGCCATAAAGGCTAGGAGCATAGACGTGACGAAGGAGCCCTCAGAGATTTACAGGCGTGAGATAGACCTCTTGAAGGCTAACGGATTCAAGATAGTTGAGGTCGTACACTTGGAACCGTACGACAAAGCCCACGCCTTGGTCGTCGCCCAGTACAGACCCAAAGAAGAGTGAGGGAAGCCTCCCAGATAAGGAGTTCCGAAAAACTTTTACCCATATCCCCCACAAGAATAGCTCGGTGCGGTGTGAGCGGCCGTAGTCTAGCCTGGTCCAGGACACCGGCCTCCCGAGCCGATAACCCGGGTTCAAATCCCGGCGGCCGCACCACAACAGAAACAACGTTTTTACACCTCCTTGAAAAAATCCCATTTCAAGGTTCTCTGTGAAGCCCTTTCGTGAATGGTTGGCGGCTCCGTTGTAGGCTGTAGGGGTAACCCTTCTAATTGGACCGTCAAAAGTAGAGATTCGAGGACGTTGCGGACACGTTCAGGCTCTTCCGCACCCGAGAGCCGGTCTCAAACATATCTCTAAGCCGTGACTCCCGCTCTTGTGTACACAAAAAGAAAAATCATTGCACACACAAATTGGAGGAATCCGTGTTTTGGGAATCACCCTATCAGAGTATACCTTCTCATGGTGGTGATTCAATCCCTAGAGTGGACAGCTGCACCAACACTAAGAAGAAAGAGGGATTAAAGAGAATTCTTGGTGACGAGGTTAATTTCGCTTGTAACTTTTATAAGAAGACTTCCCAAGGGTCTCTTTAGCATATGTTAAGAGAAGGACGGGAATTATGGCTAAACTCTCGATAGACCATGTTTATTAAGCCTCCCATAAAGTCTGTTGTGAGTGTACACCCTTTATGGCAGATTAAATCTATCATCACCACGTTGCTTCTCAACATTTAGGGTCTCAGTCCTTAATGGACATTATTTATGCCCATAAATAGTGGAGAAGATTCTAGGTGCTGGTTGAGAGTGTTACTCATCCTCGCGAGAGTTGATGGTAAGCCAATGTTATTGTCCATTTTAATGTTGGGGAGATTATGGGCCGAAGTTAACTGTGTGTATGTCTTGGGGTCGTCTATAGAATAAAAAATGAAGGGAGAGGTTAAGGGGTTCTCCATAATCCGTGTATGCTACAGTATTCTCTTGCTTCTACTTTCTCCGCTGTTATCTCAAACTCTGCCTCTGGCGCGTCCCCGGGATTCAAGAATCTTCTATAGACTCTGCCCTCAGCAGTTACTTCTATCCACTCGATGTAGTGCCTTTGCTCCATCGGATGTGGAACTGCGCCAACCTTTACCTTTATCCCTTTCTCAGTTCTCTCTATCACCGGTACATGCTTCTCTAACCCGACATCTTCGGTCTTCTCCCCTAAGAGTTCCATCGATTCTCCGCAGCATACGAGCTGGCCTACCCCAGCATGTAGGACCTCAACGATGTTGCCGCAGATGTTACATCTATAAACCTCTCTAAGTTCAGTCAAGTCTCCTACCCTAACCTTAAATCTCTTCTAGTAGACTTATGAAGGTATCGTGGTGCTCTTCCTCGTCCTCTAGAATCTTCGTGAAGAGCCTCGCCGTCGTGATATCCCCTTCTTTCTGAGCCGCACCGATTATTGTCTTGTATAATTTTATGGCGCCCTCTTCATCCTTTATGTCTCGTTCGATCATCTCTTTCAGGCTCTCTCCCACAAAGATTGGTTCCGGCTTCGTAGTCGGAGTGACGCCGAGGTAAGCTAATCTTTCAGCGATTGCTTCAGCATGCTTCATCTCGGTTATGGCTATCTTCTTCAGCTCCTCTTTTTTTAATTTTAAAAAAGAATTTTAAATAGAGTTCTAGCCCTCCAAAAGAAGGGTGTAATAAAGAAGTTCACCATCCAAGTAGACCCAGCCAAGCTCGGTATAAACACCGTAGCCATAGTTGGGGT
>LUCD01000066.1 GCA_001593925.1 Candidatus Bathyarchaeota archaeon B26-1 | reverse complement strand
CCGGAGGTCTCCATCGTTACCTCTTTTCTCTCAGAGAAATATAAGGTTTGTTCAGGGACTGTGGAGCAAACGGTCGTAGAGAACATCTTTTCTCGTCATGTAAGGCTTATTAATTGACCGTCTTAACAGAGTAAAGGGGGATATCTCAAACTTGAGAACGCGGAAGTGGTGGGAGAAACCTTTACGCTTCATCTCGGGCTTTCCTTACAAGGATAAGGTGAGGGACCCGGCTGAAATCGTTAGGATAAAGAGGAGCCTAGGGTTTAACGCTGAACATATAAGCCTCCCTGAAGACAGCGACTTCTTCCGGAGATACCTTGAGGAGGCACGTAAAGCCGACTTTAGGGTACTCGTCTACTTCAACGTTCATGCACATCCTCCCTCATTTGCGGAGGAGCATCCTGACTGGATACAGCGGAGACCCGACGGAAGCATGATCAACAACCTCTACGGTTTCAGGGTTGGGCCCTGCGTGAACTCCCCCTACAGGGAGTGGGCCTTCAATCACATCAGGAAGGTTGTGGGCTCCTTCGACATCGACGGGGTCTTCCTCGACGGGCCGTGCTATTACCCCGGAGCGTGCTACTGCGAACACTGCAGAGAGAAATTTAGAGTGAGGTACGGCGAAGACTTGCCAAAGTGGGAGAGTTGGGGAGACCCTTTATGGGTAAAGTTCTTGGAGTTCAGGTACGACTCGATAGCCGAGTTTCTGAGGGACTCAAGGAGAGCCTTGGAGGAGGTTAATCCGGAAGCCATAATCTACATGAACGCTAGCGGGCTTTGGCCGGCTTGGCCTAACGCTAGGGACAACAGGAGGCTGTCCAAGCATCAGCACCTGCTTGGGGCCGAAGGAGGCTTCGTCTTTTACACGCGTCCAAGCGATGTGCCGTACTGGAAGGCCGGCGCCACCGCCAAGATGCTGGAGACCCAGAGCGGGGGTATACCCACAGTGATCTTCATCGCGGGCGACCACAAGCCTTGGGACAAGTATCCCCTAGCCGAGAACGAGGTCCGCGTCCTTATAGCCGACACGGTTGCCAATGGCGCTAACCCATGGTACTCCATCCAGGGAAATGTTGAGGCGGCCGCGGAGATGATGAGGTTTCTGGAGGAGCACGAGGATTACTATGAGGGTACGGTGTCAGCCGCCAAGGTGGGCCTAGTCTGGTCCAGCAAGACTGCTGACTTCTACGGCTCGGAGGTTCCAGAGATAGACTTCCTCCCTCCAGGCTCGAAGGTGAGTAGAGCCGAGGTTCTGAGGAACTTCTCCGACGCCTTCTCAGGCTTCTACGAGGCTCTGTTGAGGTCCCACGTACCCTTCGACGTGATCGACGACCTCACCCTTAAGGAAGGGGTTCCGGAGAAGTACCATGTCGTGGTGTTGCCTAACATAGCCTGCATCTCTGACGAGGAAGCCGTGAACCTTAAGAGGTTCGCTGAGGACGGAGGCAACGTTGTAGCCACCTTCGAGACGTCCTTGTACAACGACTATGGAATTAAGAGAGAAGATTACGCGTTGGGTGAAGAGTTCGGGGTTAGGTTCGCCGGGAAAGTTTTGGGGCCCTTTAAGTGGGATTACGTGGCCTTGAAGAAGCCTCATCCGCTCTTGGAAGGCATAGAACCGGACGATATTCCGGCCCCAACCTTCGGAGCGGCGTCCTATCTCACCGAAGACGTCGAGGCTGTCGCCACCTTCAGGGAGAGGGCGCCCGGAAGGTATGTGGACCTTCAGCCGCTGAGTAAGCATCCAGCGGTAACCGTGAAGAAACGGGGAGAAGGGCTCTTTACGTACATGGCTGGAGCCTTCGACGCGGGTTACTGGACCTATAGATTGAAGGAGTACAGGCTTCTCTTGTCTAACGCCGTTCGCTTGAAGGGGGAGGCCGACTTCGTGGAGTTGAGAGGCGCCCCGCAGACCTTAGAGGTAACGGTTAGGAGGCGTGGAGACGCCTTCGTGATGCACTTCGTCAACTTTACAGGGGAGATGAGCAGGCCTTTCGAGAACATCATACCCGTATCCGACTTGGAGGTCAAACTCCACGGAGTGACCTCCGTTCGAGAGGTGAGGGCTCTGAGACTGGATAGGAGGCTTCCCTTCACGATGACGAAGGAGGGAGTAGCCTTCACGGTGCCGAGGATAGATGTTTACGAAGTCGTCGCCGTCGAGTAGAACCTCTTAAAAGCCTACGACTGAGCCATGAACTTGGAGAGGCTGACTTGCTTAGCCTCCTTCCCGGCCTCGAAGAGGGATCTTATCTCCTCCTCCATAAGGGAGATTCTCTGGGCGTAATACTTCGGAAGCCTGTAGCGTTCCGTGAGCGTGCGAGCGTTCTTTAGGTACTTCTCGATTCCTCCCCTGTGGACGGTTAGGGTTATCTCGCCTCCGCATCTTGGGCAGACACCTTGGAGGGGTATCCTCCTGAAGCGTCTGTTGCAACGTTTACATCTGAAGCTCTGGGTTGTGAAGGCCCTCAAGTTTCCAGCTATGTCCCGTATGAAGTGTGTGTCGAGGACTATGCGGGCTACTTCTCTAGCGTCGACGGCGTCTATCTTCTCGGCGAGCCTGAGCTGAGCTTCGAGCTTCTCGGACATCTTCTTGAGAGTTTTATAGAGGCTCTCTCGGTTTCCAGAGTTTATGTCTGAGGTTGGGGTGGTGTACTTTAAGCCTTGGAATTGGGCTTCACTGTTGAATCTGTGTCTCACAAGGTCTATGAGGCCGTTGAGCTCCCTTGGGGATGCCCTACTCCAAGTCTTTTCGTAGAAGATCAGGGGATACTTTTCTGCTACGTCTATCTCGTGGGCTTGCCTCTGAACCTCCCTGGGGTTTATAGTCTTTATTATGAAGAGGGGTGAGTCCATTATTCCCCCTATCTGGGCTGGGAGGTAGGTCTCTGAGAAGTTTATGAGGGCGTCTAAGGCGAGCATTATGCTGTCCTCGTCTCCGTCGCAGTCCCTGCGCTTCGCCGAGTGCCAGAGAGGATGCGCAAAACAGACCTTAAGCCTCGTGAACCCTATTATACGTCCGAGTATGCCAGCGCAGGTGTGAGGCGCTAAACCTATAATGAGGTGGCCGACGAGGTCTTTAGGGCTCTTAACGTTGTAGAAAGGTTTAAGCCCGTAAACCTTCACTAGGAGTTCGTCTACGAAGTTCGCCACCTTCATGAGGTACTCCACGCTGTCCTCCGGGATTATCACGTCTTGGATTTTGAGCTCGCAGATTTGCTCCGGGCTCTTTAAGGGGTTTCCCATGTAGTCGTGGGTGTAACCGAGTTCCCTCAGCTTCTCGACGGAGACCCTTATCTCCGAAGGTTTGAAGTGTGTTAGAGGAGCGTTCGTAGCGTCGAACCGGACTGTTCCATCCTTATAGACTGAGAGGCCGTACTTCGCCCTTAAGACCCCTTTCTCTATGGATTCAGGGGTCTTAGTCTTATTCGTTAAGCCTCTTACTCCCTTGAGGCTTTTAGGTTTGAATCCGACCTTCTCGCAGGCTTCGTCTACCAGCCTCTTTATGGGGATCGTTTGCTCTGCGTAGTTCACGGCTTGAACCTTGCATGTCGGGCAGGTCTCGTCCTTAAGGGTTCTTCCGCATCTTGGACAAACCTTCTGGGGGACCGTTCTCAACCCGCAGTTTGGACACGCAGCTTTGAATGTTAAGGCTCCGCAGTTAGGGCACTTCCTCTTAGCAATCTCAACAGTTATCATCTTTTTCTTGGAGGCCTCCATGAGGTTTCTTTGGGGGCCTCCACTCAGCTTCACCGGAAAGAGAACGTGGACTAAAGGCTTCATCTCTCTCCTCTTAGCCGCTTCAGGTCGGCCGACCCGGGCGCCTATGAACGTCGGAGCCTTATCCCTTATCGGAACCCCGCTTAGACGGTTTAGGTTCTCTATGACTCCTAAGGATTCGTCTATCTCCAAGTCTGGGTTGTCGACGCTGAGGGTTGAGGCTAGAACGTAGGCTTCATCGTTCTCGATTAGGATTTCTCCGCCTTCTAGAACCTTGTGCGGCACACATAGAGTTTCGAGGATCGCCTTAACTTTAAGGTCGATCCTCCCCCTGAACTCTACGGTCTTCCCCCCTTCAACTTTACGGTTGGAGTCCAGAAGCCATCTTCTCAGGGCTTTCAGGTCCGGGGTGGAGATGCTCGACCAGAAGTACGTGTAGGAGGGGTGGAGGGGAACCTTCAATCGGAGGCTTATCTTGAAGGCTACGGATGCTTCGGGCTTATTCTTGAAGGGGTCTTCAAGGAAGGAGCGTAACATCCTGCTTGGCAAGCCTGCGGCCTCCGCCGCCTTCTCCACGCTGTCCCCAAAGTTCAGGGCTATGGAGGCTTTGAGTTCCTCCCGCCACCACTCCTCCGTGAAGCCTGAGGGGAGAAGCCGTTTATTGCTGTACAAGAAGTCTCCATAGCTGATTAAGAGGTCTCCCAAGAATAGGATTTTATCAATTTTCCTCTTCAATTGTTTTATGTTCTTCTCGGTGACTCGGACGACTGAGCCGTCGGTTAACCTCACGACCGGGGGTTCTATGGAGTCGACTGGGAGCACGACACCCGCCTTCCCGGGGGCTTCCACCTTGATCTGAGTTCCGCCTGCTAGAAAGTTTTGGAGAACCTCCATAGTTAGGGGGTGGACGCCTAAGGCCGCGAGCCCGGTGTTTCGAGACCTCCCGTACCGCAGTCTGAAGCCCCCCCTCTTTGAGGGGAAGGAGAGGATCGGACGGCCGGCTGGGACGTCCTCCATGAAGCTGGAGTTCTTCTTTGAGGTCTTCCTTACGTTTTTGAGCCATGTCCAACCCTCTATCTTTAGGTCCTCAACTATCGCTAGAACCTTGGCAGACCGGCCTATCAGGCCGTCGTTTACTACTCTCAGGGCTCCTCCACGAACCCTATTCGTCTCTATACGGGGGAGGTTCCTGTAAGAGGAGACCTCAACGGGGTCCGACTGGATTCCGGTTATTTCTACCGGGAGGTTTCGGATGGCTCTCCTAACCTCCTCGTCTGAGACGTGGTATTGGAAGCGGGCTACTTCCCTCTCGTAGAGCCTCAGCTCCTCCACGAAGCGGCCGATCTCCTCCTCAGTCGGCTTGTAACGGTCTAGGCCGAGTATCTTCCTTACGAAGTCGGCTATAACCGGCGTTAGAGCGGTCTCGGTTCCCCCAGCTGAACGGATTGGGCCGGCCAAGTAGACCGCTAAATACCTAGAGCCGTCCGGGTTCTTCTTGATCTTTACTCTCGTTATGCCTTCTAGGTATACGGCGGCGGTCACGCCTTCGGTCAGTATCGCGAGGGCCGTTCGGATGGCTTGTTCAGCCGCCGCCTCCTCTTCCAAGTGCCCAAACCTTCCGTAGACTATCTCCTCGGCTATCTTGAAGGCCATCTCCTCCCGAGGCATGATGTTGCTCAGTTCTCTTATTCTCTCCGCGACTCCCGGGGGCCCTATGAAGCTCTCGACGAGCCCTGCTAGGTCCGTTGCAACGCGGACTTCCGGCTGAAACTCTGGGTCGAGACCTTTAGCTCTGGCTTCCTTGGCGATCTCGTAGAGCCTGTTCAGGGATTCTTCTAGGTGCGATATGTACTCCTTATACTCGGGGCTCATCTTCTCGTTTAGGAAGGGTTCTCCCTCCTTTCCTAGACCGGGGGCCGCTAAGTGGTCCGTGGACGGAAAAGTTTGGTGTGGTCTACTTCTGCCAGAGGCGGCAGAGCATTATCGTTGACCATTTCTCTATGGGGCGTCCCATGACTCTTTGGTAGGTCTCCTTTGCGATCTGCTCCCTCTTCCTTACGCATTCTTCGCAGCGTTTATTCCTTAGGTCTGAGGGGCCGTCGCATCTTCCGCAGTTGAGTATAAGCGACTCTCCTAGGCCTCTTAGAGTCTCCCACCAAAACTCTTTCTCGTCGTATTGGGGTTCGAAGTCAGGCCATATATCGAAGGCTTCCTCCATCTCTAAAACTTTCTTGAGGGCCCTGAAGTAATTCTCGAACGCGGTCAAGTCTTCTCTCCCACCAGACCGGGGTTAACGCTTATATCTTCTGTTAACTCCTTCTTTTATACCTTCTATTATCTTCTTGATCCTCTCTCTCACCTCTTCTCTGGAGGAGCTCTCCTCCAGCAGGGTTCCGGTCACGATTATGTCGGAGCCTGCGGCTACGGCGTCCTCTGCGTGTTGGCTTGTCCTTATGCCTCCGCCGACTATTAGGGGAACCTCTAGAACGGCTTTGACGGCTCTGATCATCTCCTTAGAGACCGGCCGTTTAGCACCTGAACCCGCCTCCAAATATATGAACCTCATCCCTAAGTACTGGGCGGCTAGGGCGTAAGCGACCGCGAGTTCAGGTTTGTTGTGTGGTATTGGGCAGGCTCGGCCGATGACGCCGACCGCTCCGGCCTCCCCGACTATTATGTATCCCATAGGTATGGGTTCGAGGCCGAACTTCTTCACTAGGGGGGCGCCGAGGACTTGGGCTCCAGCTATAAAGTACGGGTCTGAAGAGTTTAGGAGCGACATGAACCAGATTGCGTCCGCGTATCTGCTTATCCCCGTTATGTTGTTGGGGAAGAGTATGACCGGTATCTTCACGGCGCTTTTTACAGCCTTCACGACGTTGTCTAGGTGCATCGTCGAGACTAACGTTGTTCCTCCAATCATTATAGCTGAGGACTGGCATCCTTCGGCTTCTTCAGCTATGGTGGACGCCAACTTGGGGGTGACGTCTTCAGGGTCGATTAGGGCTATGTGGATCGCTCCTTCCTCTTCGATCTTGTTTAGTAGATGACGTTCTACGTCTCCTATCAAGGCTACTTCACTGACCACCTAACCTAGCACGGCATCATTTATTATTTACCACTTTAAAGGGTTGACGGTTCTCTCGGATTGTTCCGTTGCTTCGGCTCTTCCATCTCAGCCTTCTCCCTTTACGTGGTGGAACACACCAATTTTGGAGCTTCCACGATCCAAAAGGAGTAGACCCTCTATATTTTTTGGCTCTCTTCAGAGGGTGTCTCTAAGGCTTCAAGCATCGAGGCTGAGAATTGGAGCACAATTATGAATCCTATGAGCGGTAGGGGGATAAGGTCTAAGCCGGTTTGGAGGTTGCTGATTCTAAGGCCTCCCCAGAGGCCGAGGGAGGCGGAGAGTAGGAAGGCGGACACCTCAAACCAGAGGTGGAGGTGCTCCCTGAAGGAGCTGAGGCTTGGAGCTGCCAGACCTAACGTTATAAATGTCCAGACGGAAGACTCCGAAGGTTACAAGTCCGACCAAGATCAGGAGCAGAGTTATGGAGAGGTTCCAGAGGAAAATCCTAAAGAGGGTTGAGGGGACCCTCCTCCTCACGAGGAAGTAGCTTACCAGATCATCTAGGGTTGGGGCTGATCCCTCCTTAAAGGCTCTTTTAGAGAGAGGGGGCAGAAACTTCACGGCCGCCCCCGCTAGAAATGTTAGGGTGAGCAACGTGATCTCCGCCAACATCGTCTTGAGGGTGGGGATGATCCCGACAGCGTAGAGGATGTTGACGAGCAACGTGAGTACTGTGATCGTCTTTAGGGAGCTTCGAGGGATACTCCCTCCTCTCAGACCCTTCAAGGCTGAGGCCTCTCAGCATCCTTAAATCTTCAGTAAGCCTTGAACGCCGTCGGGTTCAGACATCTATTCGCCCTTTAGGGTTTCAGAATATTATTGATTATGGTGTCTGGTTTGAAGGGTTCGAGGTCTTCGTATCCTTGACCCGTCCCGATGAAGATTATGGGTTTCTTGGTTACGTAGGCTATGGATATTGAGGCTCCGCCCTTCACGTCGGCGTCCATCTTCGTGAGGATGGAGGCGTCTATATGGACGAACTTGTCGAACTCCTCGGCTTGGTACACCGCGTCGTTTCCGGCTAAGGCGTCCCCAACAAATATTACGAGGTCGGGCTTGACTACGCGGACGATCTTCTCCATCTCCATCATGAGGTTCTTATCGGTCTGCATCCGGCCGGCCGTGTCGATGAGGACGACGTTTATGCCGCGGGCTTTAGCGTACTGGACGGCGTCGAAGGCTACGGCGGCCGCGTCCGCTCCATACTGATGCTTGATCGTGCGGACTCCTATACGCCTCGCATGTTCCTCGAGCTGTTCAATCGCCCCGGCTCGGTGGGTGTCGCTACACGCCAAGACGACGGAGTAACGCTTCAAGAGGAGATTCGCAACCTTGGCTATGGTGGTGGTCTTACCGGTTCCGTGAATCCCAACGAAGAGGACCACGAGGGGTTCCTTCATCCTCCGTTTCTTCTCCGCGGCTTCCAAGAGGTCCACGTTACTCGGCGGCGTGAGAACCTCAAGGAGAATGGACCTCAAGGCTTCTTTCACTATCTTCTTTCTGTCCTCCATCCTTCTAACTCTCAACCCTGAGAGGCGGCGTTCAACCTCCTCGCATATCTTGTCGGCAACCACAAGAGCGACATCGTTCTCTATAAGGAGCAGTTTCAGGTCCCAAAGGATCGGTTGGAGGTCTTCGGGTTTAAGCTCGGTTGTAGCGATCTTCTCGATGAACTTGTTAAGTCCCTCTCGGAGATTTTCTAGCATCTCTCCTCTTCGCTCCTCTGCTGAGCCGCACGCTGAGCTCTTGAAGCCTGTTCTGGTCCTCTTGGGCTTTCTCTATGATCTGGTTGAGCTGCTGTTCGAGGGACCTCTTGGTTCTATCGAGCTCGGCTATGCGGTTCGATATGTCTTCTCTCGCCTCTTTCATGGACTTCTCTAGAGCTACTCCGGCGCCGATACCGTAGATGACCTTGTCGGTGTCTTCCAGCTTCGCCTTTACGTATGAGCCTCCTCCGATCGGTACGAGAATCGGGACCTCCGCCTTCTCCTTCTCTAAACCCTCCAAGGTTCTGTTCGCGGACGTGAACTCCGCCAAGACCGCGTTTATTAGGTTTATCCTCGACCTTATGGCCTCGGCGGCTCCCTCCAAGTAGCGAACCTCCGCTAGGAGCCTCCTAAACTCTTCTTCGTCGCTTGACATCCCTTCACTCACCTAAGGTTAGGAACCTTACGGTTGGGTCCCTTATCTCCTCTGGGTCCTCGATAACCTCAACCCGTTCAATCTTTATGTGGAAACGTTTAACCCTATGCTTGCTTCCTAAGAGCTTGTAGACCTCCTCAACGGCGTCTTCAGGCTTGACGGCCCTAATCTCCTTCCTAAAGACTGTTTTGAAGTTCGGCTTTCTAATCCTCCCGATCACCCTGTAAACCTTAACCTCACTCATCCTCACACAACCACTCCCAAGGCTTGACCTATCATAAATAGTTCCGGTCCAGTAGTTAAATAACCCGCTACCGCGGCTCTACTATTGCCTATGAGGCCGGTTGCGATGTATGGTATGCCGCAGTTGACCGTTCCAACACCCACATGAGCCTTTAAGACTTCCCTCAGGAGGTTCTCCTCCTCTTCCGTGATCATCGGGTGGGCTAGGACTCCTCTGTTCGTTGCTATGGCTAATGAGCCGACGTAGGGTAGCCTAGCGATCTCCCCCGCCACAGCCTCAACCCCAAGCGTGTCCTCGATGATTTTTACTTCCTTCCTCTTCAGCCTCGGGTCGACTACGGCTCCCCGATCGTTAGCCAAAACCATGTTCCCGTAAGCCGTCTTCTTCGTCTCCATTATGGTTATGTTCATGTCTGAGGAGGCCGACTTTAAAGCTGCTATCTCCTCGTCACGCACGAAGTGCGGCAGAATTATGCCGTTAGAGTTTGCGCATACGAGGGGGCCTATAAGGACGGAGCCTCCGATGTTCGTCTTAACGACCTTAACCTCCAGCCACTCTTCCAGCCTCTTCACATCAGAGTCTAACGTCTGGCTTGGGACGATAACCATGCTATCCGTCGCCCGCATGTAGACGCCGATACTTGCGCTCCCGAAGGCGTCGAAGAGGAAGATTGACACGGTTAATCCCCTTTCACGAGGCGGACGATAACCCGGCCCTCCCCATCCCTCAGGGCTCTGATCCTAACCTTCCGGGGAGGCTTCTGGATTCCTCTCCTCCAGATGTACTCGTTCACCTCGTTCGTGATAACTATCGTTTCAGGCTTCATGTGCCTCTCGATGAAACTCCGCAGAATCCGGATGGCTCTGGGAGTCCGCCTCTGTCTCGGAGAGCGCCAAGCTCCACGGAGAGGCACTGTGTAAATTCTCTCTTCTACGATGTCCTCTTCGAGTTCACGCTCCTCCTCTTCCTCGGCCTCCTCGGCTTCTACAGGTTCCTCCTCTTCAACGGTTGCCGATTCCTCTTCTTCTGTGGGTTCACGCTCCTCCTCTTCCATCTCTTCGCCTCCTCCGCTCTAGGGCTTTATCTTCGTCCTTCTCCAGTGCCTTCTCTTCGGGGTTACCCTAACCCTCCCCCCGGTCTTAACGACCACCCACGTCGGCACCGGTTTACTCTCTTTTCCGGCTTTTATCAGCCTGAGCTTCTTAGCTAGAGGTTTACTCCTAGCCATCCACATCATACTCTCCTGATCTTTATCTCCCTTCGAGACCTCTGAATCCTTAAGAGTATCTCCTTCAGGAGACTGTCCGTTATCGGGATTGGAACCCTGCCTGTCTGGGCCAGCTGGATGAGCTGAACCTCGAGCTGCGAGACTATCTCCGGCTTCACCATCCTCAGGTTCGTTAAGCGTTGCCTAGCCTTTGGCTCCAGTATCCTCCTCAAGAGAGCCTGCTTCTGGAGTTCAGCCTGCTTCCTCAGCTGGGCTTCCTGCTGTTCTTGGAGGAGCCTCCGTTGAAGCTCTAAGAGTTTTCTTCTCCGAATCTCTTCAAGTTCGTCGTCGACGCTCAACACTTACACCTTAATACTTCTTTAACTCAGGGTTCACCTTTTCGAGTTTCCTCTTAATCTCTGTTGAGAGGGAGTCGAGTAGGCTTCTGCCCTTCGGGGTTATCATGCGCCCTCCACCCTTAACCGTCTCAACTAAGCCTGCCTCCTCGAGCTGCTGTAAAGCCTTCCGGATTATGGCTCCGCTTCCCTTCCTTGAGTGTTCCGGGAGGACCCCCCGGTCTTTCCTTCCGCCATACTCTGAGCGAAGCCTCTCGATCCCTATAGGCCCTTTAACGTATATCTTCCGGAGCAGGGAGGCGCATCGGACGAACCACCAGTCCGGGTCTTGAGGAGGCCTCTCAGCGTGGGCCCCCGTCTTAACTATGGAAGCCCAAGGGGGCGGTTTAATCTCGTCTACATTCATCTTTAAGTATTTGGAGAGCCTCTCGATGAGTAGCGCCGGAGGAACATCGTAGGGTGTAGGCAATTCCAGCCATCCCTTCAGATTTCATCTCAGTATTCTGAATGGGTGACTTATAAACCCTTTTTTGACCCTTTAGGCTTGTGCAGGATGAATGTGTGGCCGCGAACCTCGATGAGCTCCGAACCGGTCTTCTCGGCGACTTCCGAAGCGACATCCTCCATACTCTTCTCGCGGAGAACAGTCTTCAAGACCTTGACCTTCACATTTCCCTGAGCTTTTAACTGCTTCTTGATCTCATCCACTATGGGGACGCCGATTCCGCCCTTCCCTATCCACACCGTCGGCTTCTCACCGGCCATCCGGCGTTTGATCCTCCTCTTCAAGCTCGATCTAACGGTTTCCTTCATCACGTTCACCTCTCAGAAGGAACCTCATGTGGCCGCCGCAAAGCAGGCATGTAACCACGACATGCGGCTCCCTTCTCTGCTGGATGCGGACACGAGAGTTGACGCCGGGCAAGATAAATCTTTTGCAGTGCCTGCAGATTAGTCGGCGATACTCTCTAGGCATACGAACCCTAGCCTTCATAGCTATCTTTCTGGCTATTTCGACGTATCTCTGGGCTAGGTCTGGATCGTTACGGGCGTTCTCCACGGCTAGGGTGAAGAGTCTACGTATCCGCTGTAACGCTATCTCCCTAACGCTCATGAGGGGTCCTTCAATATTTTGGTGTAGCCGAGCCAATTAAATCTTCGTATCTAAAATTGATTGTAACGCTACATTTTTATGTAGCATTACACACAACTGTTATAGACGGTGAAACCCTTTGAGAGACTTCATGGTCATAAAGGACCCGGAGGTTGCCAAGCTCTTCGCGGACCCCCTTAGGAGGAGCATACTCCACAACCTGAGGCATCGGGAGATGAGTCCGTGCCAGCTCGCCAAGGCCCTCGGAAAGAACGTCTCCTCCATAGTGCACCACCTCAACGCTTTGGAGAAGGCTGGGTTAGTTGAGCAGAGCGAGGCCCGCGTTAGAGGCAACCTTATAGAGAGGTACTATAGGGCCGCGGCCAAAGTTTTCATAATCTCCTACACGCTGAGCGAGGGGCTCGTCCCGGGCTCCGAGGACATCGCCAAGTGGTCTAGGGAGATATGTAGGAGGGCTGTCTCAAGGTTGGAGGCCTTCGGCTACCACGTCCCGCCGGAAAAGGTGGATGAGTGGGTCAGCCTCCTAGAGAGGTACGCCGCGTTGGGGAAGAGGGCCTTCGAGGACATCATCTCCAAGCAGGTCTCACCGGTGAACATTAAGGG
>LUCD01000065.1 GCA_001593925.1 Candidatus Bathyarchaeota archaeon B26-1 | reverse complement strand
AGGACGCAGAAGGGGTTCCGGCATGAAGACGTGCTTATCAGCGTTGGGGTTCAAAAGATGGTGAACGCTAAGGCCGCGGGGGTGGCCTTCACAATAAACCCTGTGACCGGAGACCGGTCCCAGATCGTTATAGAGGGGAACTGGGGGCTCGGCGAATCCGTGGTTTCGGGAGCCGTGACCCCCGACGACTACATAGTGGACAAGGAGACCCTGAAGGTAATCGACAAGAGAATCGCTAAGAAGACGGTTGAGTACATACGTGACCCCGAGACCGGTAAGACGATACACGCTGAGGTTCCCCCCGAGAGGCAGAACCAGCCTTGCCTAACGGATGAGGAGATACTCCGCCTAGCTGAGCTTGCCAAGAGAATCGAGGAGCATTACGGCAGGCCTCAAGACATAGAGTGGGCGATCGACAAGGACCTCCCCTTCCCCGAGAACGTCTTCATCGTCCAGTCGAGGCCGGAGACGGTGTGGAGCGTCAAGGCTCCGCCTACCGAGGAGGAGAAGAAGGAGACAGCCATAACCGCCGAGAGGGTTGTGGTTGTGAGAGGCCTCCCAGCCAGCCCAGGCATATATGCTGGAACGGCTAAGGTAGTCCTGACGACGGAGGACGCTGACCGCCTGATAAAGAAGGGCGACCTCCTCGTGACCAAGATGACCAACCCCGACTGGGTTCCCTACATGCGTGTGGCGGGGGCTATAGTGACGGATGACGGAGGGATGACGTGCCACGCGGCGATAGTCTCGAGGGAGCTGGGTATACCCTGCATAGTGGGAACTGGGAACGCAACCCAAACGATGGAGACCGGGAAGGACTACACCGTAGACGCCAAGACTGGAGTTGTCTATGAGGGAGTGATCGAAGAGGCTGTCAAGCCGGCGGCTCCAGCCGCAGCTGCGGGTGTAGCTCCATCTGTGAGCGAGCTCGTTCCCGTGACGGGTACGAAGGTCTACATGAACTTGGGCGTACCCGAGAAGATCGACGACTACAAGGACCTTCCCTTCGACGGGATAGGGCTGATGCGTGTGGAGTTCATAATGGCCTCTTACATAGGTGAACATCCGAACTACTTGATCGAGACTGGTCAGGAGGAGAAGTTCGTTGAGCAGATGGCTAAGGGGATCGCGCATGTGGCTAGAGCTATCTTCCCGCGTCCAGTCGTTGTCCGGCTAAGCGACTTCAAGACGAACGAGTATAGGCAGCTCAAGGGAGGCGAGAAATACGAGCCTCACGAGGACAACCCGATGATGGGTTGGAGAGGCGTAAGCAGGTACATCAGCAAACAGTACCGGGAGGCTTTCAAGCTCGAGTGTAGGGCGATAAGGAAGGTCAGAGAGGAGTGGAAACTGACGAACGTCTGGGTCATGCTTCCCTTCGTGAGGTGCACTTGGGAGGTGGAGGAGTGTCTCCGTATACTCGAGGAGGAGGGCCTAAAGAGGGGGAGAGACTTCAAGGTGTGGCTCATGGCTGAGGTTCCGAGCATAATCTTCATGGCCGACGAGTTCTCCAAGCTCTGCGACGGCTTCAGCATAGGGAGCAACGACCTAACCCAGCTGGTGCTGGGAACCGACAGGGATAGCCAGATACTCCCAGCCATCGACAGCCGGTACTTCGATGAGAGGGACCCCGCTGTCAAGCGGGCTATAGCCCACCTGATAAGGGTGGCCCACGAGAACGGGATCACGGTCAGCATCTGCGGGCAGGCTCCATCGGTCTATCCCGAGTTCACGGAGTTCCTGATCCGATGCGGCATAGACAGCGTCAGCGTCAACCCGGACGTCGTCGTCAGAACTAAGAAGCTCGTCGCCAGCATAGAGCAGAAGATACTCCTCGAACGTTTAGCCGAGGCGAGGAAGCGTCTCCGAGACATGAGCACCGAGAAGTCCAAACCCGGGGAGACGGAGTTCCGCCTCTAAAAGCAACCTAGCAAGACTACCAACACCTTATTCTCTCTTGTTTATTGAGTAAATGGTGCTCTGAAGTTTTCTTCCCTCTGGCATGGTTGTTGATTAAGGTTGCATGGGAAGGTTGGGAGATTATGGAGGATATATTCGACCTCGAAGAGGAGAGGCTCAAGGAGGAGATACGTAGACGCGGAGCTAGAAGGGTTCTGATACAGTTACCTGAGGGGTTGAAGAGCAAAGCCCTCCGCCTAGCTAGGATAGTTGAGGAGGCTGGAGCGCTTCCAATAATATCCGCGGACCCATGCTACGGAGCCTGCGACCTGCCGATCTGCGAGGCTGGAGCGCTCCAAGCGGACCTCATATTCCACTACGGTCACACCGAGATGGCTCCTCCGGCCTCTACGAATGTTCCGATCATCTACGTGGAGGCTAGGGCCATGATCGACGTTGAAAGGTCGGTTGAGGACGCTTTAGAGCACCTAGAAGGGTGGAGCGTGATCGGTCTATCGACGGTTGTCCAGCACGTCCACGATCTTGACAAGGTTAGGGCCCTACTGAATGCCGCGGGTAAGACCGTTATGGTTGGGGATGCGGGGGAGCTCAAGTATCCGGGGCAGGTTGTGGGGTGCAACTACAGTAATGCGGAGGCGGTCTCGAGGGATGTCGAGGCTTTCCTCTTCCTCGGAGGGGGGAGGTTCCACGCCTTAGGGTTGGCTTTGGCCACCGGGAAGCCGGTCGTCGTAGCCAACCCCTACGAGGGGAGAGCCTACCCCATCCGCGAAGAGGAAGTCCAGAAGGTGATCAGGCAAAGGTGGATGAGTATCTCCCAAGCCAAGGAGGCGGGGAGCTTCGGGGTGATAGTTGGGTTGAAGAGCGGGCAGACAGCGTTGAACTCCGCGATCAAGATCAAGAGACACTTGGAGGAAGCCGGGAAAAGGGCTGTTCTACTGGCTATGAGGGAGATTACATCCGAGGCCCTCCAAGAGTTCCCGTCTATAGAGGCGTTCGTGAACACGGCTTGTCCAAGGGTCTCCCTCGACGAAGCTTCGATCTTTCGGAGACCCGTCTTAACGGTTGAGGAGGCCCTCGTGATGCTTGGGAAGACCAGTTGGGAGGAACTGCTCAAGGGAGGATGGTTCAAGAAGGCCCTTTAAGGTGTTTCATCTACCAGTCGACATCGAGGTACTCCGATATCCGCTCCTTTAAGAGTTTCACAAGCTCCGGGTCGCCCCTAACGTACAGGTTTGGGATTCCCAGGACGAAGGTTTTCTTCTCGGCTGAAGGGCAGATTCTCAGGACAGCCTCCTTATGGATATCCTCCATGGCGAAGATTATGTCCGCCCAGTCGATCAGGTCCTTCGAGAGTTTTCTCCTAGCGCCTAAAAGGATTCCAGCCGACTTGGCCTCGAAGCCTTCCTTTCCCTTCAGGAGGGCTTCAGCCGTAGGGCTTCTGTCAAGGTTGCCGCTACAGACGAAGAGTACCTTCTTGGTCATTCCGGGTTGACGCTCCTCCTCTCCTCTTAGAAGCCGGGTAGGCTCTCATCCTCCTTCTTCCGGTAACTCTCAAGTGTGCGCTCCCAGAGCCACCTAGGCTCTTCAATCTCACCTAGAGCCATGAGTATCCCCTGCTTCACGTCTTGGTCGTATACTGGGCAGAAGTCAACGAAGATTCCTTGGTCAGCATACTTTTTGAGGCATCCTCCGAGGATGATGTTAACCTTCCCCGGAACCGGCTTGGCTTCAGGGCCTACTATGATCGCCATCTCCGGGCCCTCAGATATCTTGTCTATTCCTAGACCCTTTATCGCCACGATCAGTTTATAGAGGCAGCTCGAGCACGGGTTCCCCATGACGACCTCCACGTTCCTAGCCCTCTTCAAGAGCCTCCGAGGGTCCGTGTTGTAACCCTTAAGCCTGAAGATTCTCCGTCCTTCTTTCCGCCCTATCTCCCTGATCTCTTCGAGGGTTGAACCTACGATCTCGATCTTCTCGGGGTCGATCTCCCCAACCCCGAGTTCATGCGTGTACCTTATGTGTTCTATGCGGTACGGGTCGTATCCCATCCTTATCGTTGCGATCGAGTCTGTTGCAACGGGGTCGTCCCCGGCTATTATCACGCCTAAAGGTTTAAGTCCGACGTGGGGTGCACCCATAACCGTTGTGCCATCTATAACCGCGAGCTTCGTCCCCACGATCTTGTTCAGTTCGGCCAAGGTCCAGTTCAAGCTCTTCCTGTGGCCTATATGCCTCTGGGTTGGAGGAATGGTTCCCCAAAGGTTCTTTATGCTAAGCGAGACCATGCAGAGGCCGTGAGCCCTCATCACGGGGACGCTGACGACGCAGTCCGCATCGAGAACGGTCTTGGCTATCCTTAGGGTTTCGCATCCCCTAGCGTTCTCAACCTTGACCGTTACATGCTCGTCTCTCCTGAAGTCGACGAATCGGGCTCCAGCCCTCTTTGCAACATCCTCCATCCCGTACTTCTCAAACTCTTCCCTAGAATTTGTGTTGACGAGGGGGTTCTCCCCGATCACAACGTCGCACCCCAAGTCCACAAAGATCTTGGCCACGCTGTAAAGAACCCTCCTGTCGACGCTCCATCTACGGTCGCCGAAAACTATGTTAGGTTTTATGAGAACCTTCTCCCCCGGTTTAGCGAACCTCTCCGGACCTCCTATCAGGTCTATGCTCCTACGAACCCCCTCAAAAACCTCTTCGTCCCAACTCTTCAACGGAATCTTGACAACCGAAACTTTAGACTTCAACCATTCCCTCTCCGAAAGCGTATAGTTAATTGGGAAGGTTCTCAAACCTATCCAATAACATTTTTCCTTCTTACAGCCTTTCCTCCCCGGGTTACCGGGTGTCCCACACAGGCGGCAGACCGGCCTTCACGGTAAACTTTTATAAACGGTCGAGGCTATGGTTCTTGTTCCAAGTAAACGGTTGGGACGCCCCCTTGTCCGGAGAGGAGAAAGAAACTCAGGAGACCGAGAGCGTCGTCAAGGCTTTGAGGGTTGACCCTAAATTTAAGTATGAGGTTATGGATTCTCCGGGTGGGGAGACGCTCAAACTCTGTTTTCAATGTGGCACATGCACCTCGAGCTGCCCCATAGCTAGGTTCTCCCGTTCTTACAGGCCTAGGCACATAATCCGTATGGCCCAGCTCGGATTCAAGAAAGCTGTTCTCTCAAGCGCCACGCTCTGGCTCTGCGCGGCTTGCTTCACCTGCACCGACCGGTGTCCCCAAGGAGTTGAGGTCTCATCCGTCCTCAGGGTGCTTAGGAACATAGCCGTTTCTGAGGGTTTCATCCCGGAAGCCTACAAGAAGATGGTTGAGAATATTCTGTCTACAGGTTACGCTTACAGAATACCGAAGATAAGGTTCAAGAAGAGGGAGGCGCTTGGGCTTCCACCCCTACCGAAGGGCAGGGTTGAGGGCCTCTCAAAGGTCTCGGCGATGACGGGTTTCTCCGGGGAAGGATGAGCCTTCCCGGGTAGCGGCTTAACGTTTCCTCTTGATTGCGGAGAAGGCTCTTTCAGCCACGGTTACGCAGCTCAAGAGGTCGTCTATCGTCGAGATGAAGGTTCCAATCTTATCCCCGCTGTACGAGATCGTTGTGAAGACCTTCCCGTCGGAGGCCCTCGTCTCTATTGAGAGGCCTCGCGGCACCTTGACGTTGTCTGGAGAGACGGCTCTAGCTACAGCCTCAGCCTCACGCCGCCCCTTATACGTCAGGAGAATCTCAGCTTCCATCTCCAATTCTCTTCTCTCCCTTAGAGAGTTGCCTTCCGACAAGGTCGTCCACATACTTTATGAAGGACTCGGCTTCTCTGGCCGGTATGTAGGCTCCAGCCGCTACGTCGTGTCCTCCGCCCTCCCCCGAGAACCTCTCGGATGCGGAGTGGAGGATCTCACCTAGGTTTACGCCCTTCTCGATCGCGGGGTAGGATGCTCTAGCCGAGACCTTTATGTAGTCTTCTTCGGGGATTAGGGAGTAGGCGATCAGGGGTTTCTCCGGGTTCGGTAGGTTCGGGAGGATCATCGTTGAGATCGTGCTTATCACCTTCTCGTCGATGGAGGTCCCCCCGTGGACGACGTATATGTTGTTAAGTTCTTCTATTCTGTCCGGGTTCTCGGCGAGCCAGTTCAGATACTTCGTGATTGTGAGCCGATACTCCTCTAAGACCCGGTTTGCTTCTTGGAGGCATCTCCCGCGGTCCCCCATACATATCGCAACTCCCAAGCCGTTCTTTCCCATGCGTCCAGTAGCGTTCAGAAGCATAGCGAACTCCCTCGCGTCCCTCAGAGGAGTCCACGGTTCCTCCCTCTTCAGGGTGTAGACGGCCCCTATAAGGCTTATAGCCACCTCGCTCCGGAGGCCTTTAGAGGCCGCGTACTCAGCTATGCCCGAGAAGAGCCTCCGTTTCTCATCCTTCGAGAGGTCTCTTAGGGCTCTCCATCTATCACCGTCTTTGGTCTTTATCCCGAGAGTTGAGAGTAATGCTAGGCTCTTATCCTCTTCCCCGCTTATCCCGGGTATGAAGGGGCTCGTCGTGTAGGCTAAGGCTTTATGGATGGGACGTGTCTCCCTCCCGAAGAGCAGGAGGTCCTGTTCAACCTCTAGGAGGCCGGCTTCAGTTGCGTCTTTAACTATCGTCGTGTTGACGCCTCCTAGGCTTCTCCCCTCATTCTTGTCCTGCAGGTCGCCTAGGGCGCCTACAACGCCCAAGTACGAGAGGTCTACGTTCCTCTCGTCAAGGCTCTTCGCCACCAAGTAGGCGACTCCGGCCCCGCTGAGGTCCCGTGAACCGTCGATCCCAAACATGTGCGGGTTCACCTGGATGAAGGATTCGGGGAGTTCCCCAACCGGCTGGTGGTGATCAAGGATCAATACGTCCTTCCCGGAAAGCCCGTCGCTGAGTATATCTAAGTATCCGCTACCCATGTCGGTGAAGATCGTCAAGTCTTGTCTACCTGTAGATAACCCCTTAACCACCTGCTCGTCCAGCCACCTCTCTATGCGAATCACAAACCTAGCTCCAAGACGGTTCAGTGCCACACCCATGATTCCGGCGGCGGCCAACCCGTCCGCGTCTAGGTGAGACTCAACCCTCACGAGGCCGCCGGCTTCAACATGTTCCCTTATAACGTCTGCCGCCTCTGAGGAGGACTTAAGGAGAGCTTTAACCTGTCCTTCCTTCGCGGTCATAACCTATCCCAAGAGAGCCTTCCGGGAGCTGTCACCTAGGGTAGAGGGTTGAGAAGGTGGGCTTCCAATCCTCTGGGAGTATTCCCTTACTCTTATAATAGCTTGAGAGCCTGTGAATCTTGGATTCGACGAGTTGGAGAGCCCTCCTGTTATGTTTGTCACCTTTATGTCGTTCTAGGTGTGCCTTCAGCCTTGCAGCTTTCTTCAGGAGGTTGTCGAGGTCTTCCGGTATCGCCGGGGCTAACCCGTTTTCCC
>LUCD01000064.1 GCA_001593925.1 Candidatus Bathyarchaeota archaeon B26-1 | reverse complement strand
TAGTGGAGGTTGAGACGGGATTCGTCCCCCCTGAACACGCTTTAGACCCCCTAACATACTGTAGAGCTAGGATAGCCAGCAAGATAACCAGGTACAGCGGTTACGCCGACAAGTTCGCTTTGGCCGCTCCTCCCCACTACGTTATGCAGATACCACACGCCCTAACGAAGCCTCCCAGGTATAGAACCCCAGAGGAGGTTGCTGAGGTAAAGAAGCTCTGCGACCTCTACTATAGGAACCCTCCTGTAAGCCTCGAAGAGGTAAGGAACGCGCGTCTCCACGCCATCTACATCCTAGATATAGATAAAGCGGTTGTCAGGGAGACCGACCCAAACGATTATTTTGAGAGAGCCCGCAAGTGGAATATGACTCAATAAGCAACAAGGATGTAATTGCCACCATTATGTATGTGAGCCTTTCCGTCCTAGACTCTCTTCAGTTGGCTCTTGTACATCTCGATGATCTCGTCGACCGTTGTCGCGTCCTCAGCCGCCTTGTCGAGCCTGTAGTTTCCCGTGAACCTTGGGAACCTTATGGCCAGACCGCTTCCCTTCCTCATGATGCCCATGGCGCATGTATGGACTGGGCTGAGCGTTATCTCCGCCCCTATAACCTCTATTACTATTCGCGGCGTAAACCAGACATCGGCCTCAAGCGTTGACTTAACCCTTGGGTGGCGGTGCGGTATTCTATGAGGCTCCAGAAGTTCAGGTATCTTCTTTAGGTCCTCGTCCGTAAATCCCGAGCCGATTTTGCATACGGTCTCAAATGTGTCTTCCCTCTTGTTGTATGCCGCTAGGAGGAGGGCGCCGTACGTTCCAGCCCTCTTCCCTCTCCCATAAAAGGCTCCAACCACAACCAAGTCTACCGTGTCCGTCATCTCGCTCTTGTAGTCACGCTTATACTTTATCCAGAGCCAACCCCGAGCTCCAGCCTGGTAGACCGAGTCCTCCGAGACCGACTTGCAGACCAGACCTTCACAACCGTTCTCTATGGCCTCCTCGAAGAACCTCTCCAGCTTCTCCGAGTCGTCAGTGATTATGTATGTGGCTATCTTGACGCGGTCTCCTTCTTCTATGATCTCCTCGAGGACTTTATGTCGGTTTAGGTAGGGTTCAAGCGTTAGGTCCCTCCCATCCACATAGAGCACGTCGAAGACGAAGAGGGAGATCGGGTACTCCACGATCGCCTCGGCTATCTCGTGTTTTCGCCTTCTATGCATGAGCTCTTGGAAAGGCCTCATCTCACCCGTGTCCGGGTCGACGGCTACGCATTCAGCCTCAACTATAGCCGTCTTCGCCTTCACGTTCTCCCTTATGAGCTGGACGGCGTCCGGGTACTGGCTCGTTATGTTCTCAAGCCTCCTAGAGAAGAGCATAACCTTGTTTCCGTCCTTGTGGGCTTGCATCCTTTCGCCGTCATACTTGTACTCGGCTATACACTTGCCCCCTAGCTTCTCAAGTATCTCTTGAGGCGAACTCAGCCGTTCCGCGAGCATAGGCCTTATCGGGTTTCCAACGGACACCTTGAACCTCTTTATCTCCTCAACCCCGCTCGTAACGAGGACTTTCGCAACCTTCCCAAGGTCGGAGGAAATGTTGTAGGCTCTCTCCAGAACGTCTCTGGCCTCCTTGCCTCCTCCGTAAGCTATCGCTAGAGCGTCGAGAACCGTCATGTCCGCGATCCCCAGCCTAAGCTTACCGGTGACCGTCCGGATAATGTACTTAGCCTCTTTAGGAGTCGCATCGACGAGGAGGCCCGCCAACAAGTTTATCTTATAATCCATGGAGCCTGAACCCGTGGTCTTCGCTATCTTGTCAAGGGTTCGATACACTGTCTGAACCGTTAAGGGCCTCCGGAAGAGCGACGCTTGAAGCCTCTTCTCCAAGAACTTCTGCGTCGTCTCGCCCAAGTCTCCTGTGACCTCCAAGTCGCTAGATATCTCCTTCTCGCTTCTTCCAGTAGCCTTAGATACGGCCCTTATGGCGAGCTTCTCCGCGATTCCTATCTCGACCCCCATATAATCCGGATAGAGCTTGCCCTGCGTCAAGTAGACAACCTTGTCGATTAGGTCAGGCGGAGTCTTCTTAAGGAGGTCGACCAAGTAATCCGTCATCTCAAGCCTCTTAGTTGTGCCTTCAATCTTCTCGTAGGCTTCGGCGACGAGAGAGTACATCAAGGCGTAACCCTCAAATAAGACGTAAAGACCTCTCGAAGATATTAATTGGATTACATGTTCATAAATTATATGGATTCACTGCTCAGAAGAGCACGGTCCAGCCTAAAATCGTTGCGGAGCAAGGCGAAGCCCTTCTCCACTCAAACAAAGAGGCGAAACTTATGAGCATGCCTTTTTAATAACTGTTAGAAATGGAGAGGGGGAGTGCATGAACCACCTGGAACGTTTTCATAGAGTCTTCGAGTTCAAGGACGTTGATAGGGTTCCAGACTACGAGTTCGGCTACTGGACCGAAACCATTGACCGTTGGCATGGGGAGGGTCTTCCATTCGATAAGAAGACTAACAGAGATATTGAACTCTACTTAGGTTTAGAGGGTTGGGACTGCGTTGAGAGATTACCCGTGAGAACCGGTTTCTGGCCGAACTTACCAAGCCGCATAATCGAGGAGAAGGGAAACCGGGTTATTGTGGATGACGGAATGGGAGGAATCTACATACGCCCAACAGACAAATCCTCAATCCCACATTATATCCGCCACCCTTTGAGGAGTAGAGAAGACTGGGAGAGACTCAAGTCCTTCTTTGATCCAGATACTCCAGGCCGATTCCCTCTCAACTGGGACGAGGTGGCTGAGAGTTATAGGGAGAGGGATTACCCGCTTGGAATATCCCTTGGAGGCCTCTACGGATGGCTCAGGAACATGATGGGCGTCGAGAGGATATCCATAGCGTTCTATAGAGAACCAGACTGGATAGCGGAGATGATGGACACCTTGGTAAACCTCTGGATCAAGATTATACGAAGAGCGCTCCGCAAGGTACGAGTGGACTTCGCAGCTTGGTGGGAGGACATGTGCTACATCAAGGGACCACTTATCTCTGTTCGACACTTTGAAGAGTTCATGGTTCCAAGATACAAAAAGGTTACATCAGTCTTGAAGGAGTATGGCGTAAAGATTAATATACTCGACTCAGACGGCGACATAACTCTACTAGTTCCGGGATGGCTTGAAGCTGGAATAAACTGTATGTTCCCAGTGGAGGCTCGATGTACAGACATCTATAAGATTAGGGAGGAGTTTGGACGTAAAGTCCTTTTTATGGGAGGCATCGACAAAAGAGCCTTAATAACTGGTGGGAAAGCCATAGATAAGGAACTGGAGAGGCTTACACCCATGCTCAGAGAGGGAGGATACATACCAATGGTTGACCACAGGTGTCCACCCGAAGTCTCCTATCAGACTTACCTATATTACCTAAAGAAGAAACGTAAATGGATCGGAAGAACCGAGAGATGACGAAACGTTAAACTTAAACACGATAGGCATATACTTGAGAGAGAGGTGCCATCCGCAGATGTCCTTAAAGATTGACTGCCACACTCACGTAGGTAACTACAAAGATGCCCATTGGCGCGGTAAATGGGGCGAGGTCACACCCGAGTTTCTCATAGAGTACCTCGACAAGAACGGGGTTGATAAAGCCGTCGTCCTGCCAACTTACAGTCTCGACATGAGAGACCATACGCCGACCGAGTACGTTATAGAGGTTTGCAGAGAGCACCCGGAGAGGTTCATACCCTTCTGCGTCGTCGAGGTTAGGGAGGAAGGCTTCGAGAAGAAACTCGCCAGGTACGTGGAGGAGGGCTGTGTAGGCGTCGGAGAACACACATCGAAGATACCGATAAACCACAGACTAAACTGCAAGCTTTACGCGGCCTGTGGAAGACTGGAACTCCCAATATTGATTCACATGGCGACGGCTGAAACGAACGAGTATGGAGCATTAGATACGCCGGACCTGAAAGGGCTTGAGGAGGTTCTGAAGGAGTACAGCAACGTAGACTTCATAATGCACGGTCCAGGCTGGTGGAGGTGCATGTCGAAGAGGTTCGATCCTAAGGTTGGGTACCCAAAGGGTAAGATCGAAGAGCCTGGAAGAACCGTGCAACTTCTAGAGGAGTACGAGAACTTGTACGGAGACCTTTCAGCCGGGTCTGGATACAACGCCCTAGCCAGAGACTTAGACTTCGCTAAGCCTTTCTTGGAGAGGTTCAACCGGAAACTGCTTTACGGAACAGACTTAATAGACTTCTTTGATCCCAGATATGTGCATATACGCCTGCTTGAAGGATTCAAACTGGATAGAGAAGCCTACGAGAACATCTACCACAGAAACCTCGAGAGGCTCATACGCCAATAGGGAACAACGGAAACCTAAGAACATGGCCACCGTAAGCGTATGAGATCGTAGTCAAGTGCTGGGGGAAGAATATCTTGCTTAGGCTTGCTTTCTGGAAGATGCATGGGCTCGGAAACGATTACGTAGTGATCGATAACCGAGACCAAAAGATAGAGGAGCGGAGTCTTGGAGACCTTGCTAGGGCCCTCTGTAAGCGGAGGTTCTCGGTCGGGGCCGATGGCCTCCTCCTCCTTTACAAATCGAGCGTTGCCGACCTCAAGATGAGAATCTTCAACCCTGACGGTACAGAGGCCGAGATGTGCGGTAACGGCATCAGGTGCATCGCCAAATACTGCTACGAGAACGGTGTAGTCGAGAAGGAGGAGATGACGGTGGAGACCCTAGCCGGCGTGAAGAGTCTCCAGCTCAAGGTGAGGAACGGCGAGGTTAAGTCCGTCAGAGTCGACATGGGAAAGCCCTCCTTCGAGAGAAGGATGATACCCATGTTGGGTGAGGGGGTATGCATCGACGAGAAACTCGAGGTCGAAGGAGAGACCTACAGGATAACATGCCTCTCCATGGGAAACCCGCACTGCGTAATCTTCGTTGAAGACTCAGACGGCTTCCCGGTTAAAGAGGTGGGGCCGAGGATAGAAAGCCACAAGCTCTTTCCCAACAAGGTTAACGTCGAGTTCGTTGAGGCTCTAGACCGAGACGAGTTGAAGGTTAGGGTCTGGGAGAGAGGGGTAGGTGAGACCTTAGCGTGTGGAACCGGAGCCTGTGCGGCCGTAGCTGCAGGCGTGGCTCTCGGCATAGTAGACCGGAAGTGCACGGTTCACCTCCTCGGAGGAGACCTACAGATCGAGTATGGGGAGAGCATGCTGATGACGGGGCCGGCGGAGAAGGCTTATGAGGGAATCGTGGACCTTGAACACGTATTGGCGGGACGCCGCCAACGTTAGGTGTCTCCCCGCCCTCCAACCTTTAAGGTTCCAACCGCCCTGTGGAGGTGTAGGAGCGAAGAAGACTTAAGCCCCTTCTCTTTCTTATCGTGTGACGTAGAGGGGTGTGCGGTTGCCGTGATAGAGTTCTCCGAGAGGGTGAAGAGGCTTCCACCCTACATCTTCGCGGAGCTTGAGAAGATCATAAACGAGAAGAAGCGTATGGGCCTCGACGTGATCCCTTTGAGCATTGGAGACCCAGACTTGCCCCCTCCACCCTTCGTGCTCGAGGCTTTGAAGGAGGAGAGCTCCAACCCGAAGAATCACAACTATTCCCTGAGCCAAGGCGAGCTGGAGTTCAGGGAGGCCGTGGCAGAGTGGTATAAAGGAAGGTTCGGGGTGGACCTCGACCCGGAACGTGAGGTTATAGCCCTTATAGGCTCCAAAGAAGGGGTAGCAAACATAGCGAGGGCTTTCGTCAACCCTGGAGACCGCGTCTTAGTTCCAGACCCAGCGTATCCAGTCTACGCTAATGGAGGAACGATCCTGAGCGGGGGAATCCCTGTTCCCGTCCCCCTCTTAGAGGAAAATGGGTTCAAGCCTGACCTAAACCACCTAGCAGAGAAGGATGCGAAGATGCTCTTCCTCAACTACCCAAACAACCCGACTGGAGCCGTTATGGACAAGCCCTACTTGAAGGAGATCGTGGAGATCGCTAGAGAGAAGAACATCGCGGTCTGCTATGACAACGCGTACTCAGAGGTGACGTTCGACGGATATAAGGCCCCAAGCATCCTCGAAGTCGACGGAGCGATGGACGTCGCCGTGGAGTTCCACACATGCTCCAAAACCTTCAACATGACGGGTGACAGAATAGGCTTCGCCGTCGGAAACCCCAAACTGATAGAGGGTCTACTTAAGGTCAAGACGCAGGTCGACTCTGGGCCGCCGGTATACATCCAGAAGGTGGCGGCGAAGGCCTTGAGGAGCTACGTCAACGGCGAGCCCCCAGAGTATGTTAAGCAGGTAAACAGAACCTACGCTGAGAGGAGGAACCTCCTAGTTGAGAAGCTGAACTCCCTAGGTCTGAGATGCAAGAAGCCTCTGGCCACCTTCTACGTCTGGCTTAAGTGCGGCATGGACTCCATGAAGTTCGCTATGAGGCTCCTTGACGCCGGAGTCCTAGTCACCCCCGGAATCGGCTTCGGGAAGCATGGAGAGGGGTACGTCCGCTTCTCAGTAACCCAGCCCATAGAACGCATAAAAGAGGCGTGCGAAAGAATCGCGGAGGCCCTATAACCGATTCTTAGGGTGAACCGCCCTTTCTCCCCGCCCCTCCACCATGACGAGGAGCCAAAAACAAGGTTTACAGAAACGTTCAGAATAGAACCCAAACAGGAAAAGAACAAAATAAACCGTAAAACCATACTGGAATAAACTTATATCCCGCGACAGTAAAGTTTATATCGGAAAGGTCTCCCAACACCTTAATGAACTAGATGCAACCCTCAACCAACCGGTTGCAGGGTGAAGGGTAAAGTGAGATCGTCACGTTCATCGATCTCACGATGAAGCCGTGCATAGGCCCAGACGCCAACCGAACACCGGACCCGAGTAAACCCGACATGCCACGCCGTCTGGTGGATGGCTCGGCTTGAACGCCGACGAAGGGCGCGACAAGCCGCGATAGGCCCCGGGTAGGCGCATGTAGCCTTCGATCCGGGGATTCCCGAATGGGACCTCCCACCGTGAAAGCTTTAGGCTTTTCACGGTGCTCCCCAATTGGGAGCGGGAACCCCCCGAACGGAAACATCTTAGTAGGGGGAGGAAAAGAAACCAAAACGGGATTCCCTGAGTAGCGGCGAGCGAAAGGGGAAGAGTCCAAACCGAACACCATGAGGACAACTCATGGTGGATGTGGTGTTGTGGACCCGGTCGCCTCCTCGCCAGCGAAGCCGAAGTGGCCTGGAACGGCCCGCCATAGAGGGTGAAAGCCCCGTAGGCGTAAGCTGGAAGGAGCTGGACCGGGACTCCAGAGTACCGTACCCTGACTTGGGTGCGGGAATCTGGGAGCCACCAACTTCCAAGACTAAATACGTTTCAAGACCGATAGCGCACTAGTACGG
>LUCD01000063.1 GCA_001593925.1 Candidatus Bathyarchaeota archaeon B26-1 | reverse complement strand
AAGGATTGCGGGAGGACCTTCAACAGCAAGACTAGAACCACATCCCACTATTCTAGGCTGAGCCTAAGAAATAGTTTATACTCATCCCCTCCCGTTTCCTAGGATGGGACATTGTCTAGATGAACCTAGCGGGGAAGAGCTTGACTTCTCCAACCATGCAGACATACTCAAGACCTCTCTCAATCATGTTCCTGTGGCCAAGAAACCTCATCACGTAAAGTATGTCCTTTGTCTGGTTGTGGAGCATGGTCGCCTTCAACTGACGAAAGTGTGGAAGCTGTTTTTAATAAGAGGCGATTCATTAATTGGAGGAGGGAGGACGTGAATGTTAAGTAAGAAGTATGCAGGGAGTCTCGGCGAGTTTTTAGGCGTCAATGAGGACGGACACTTAGAGATTGAGGGTCTCGATGCAGTGCATCTGGCAGAGACTTATGGAACTCCGCTCTTCGTATACAGTGAGAGAACTATCCGATCCAACTACAGGCGTCTCTACGACATTTTCAAGAGGTTCTATTCTAAATTTCAGATTCACTTCTCAGTTAAAGCCAACATCAGCCCTCCTCTTCTCAGAGTCTTACAGACTGAAGGGGCGGGGGCCGATGTCGGCAGCTTCGGCGAGCTTTACGTAGCTCTGCTTGTCGGCATAGACCCTTCGAGGATAGTGTGCAACGGACCTAACAAATCGGAAGAGTTTATCGTGGAAGCCGTTAAATCCGAATCGTTTCTGTGCGTAGATAACATGGATGAACTGGAGCTGATAGAAAAGGTTTCGAAGAGGCTCAATAAGCCCGTAAAGATCCTAGTAAGAGTTAAGCCTTTCTCGCCAAAGATGACGAAGGACGTGTACCATCATGTCAGAGAGAGCAAGTTTGGAATGCCATTCGAAGTGGCCTACGAGGTATTCAAAAGAGCGGTTAAAACAGAAAATGTAGAACCTGCAGGGCTACATTTTCATGTAGGCACCCAGATGCTTGGAGCGGACAAGGCTGTAGCAGCGGCGGAGACCATGGAGTTCGCCTCCAAGCTAAAAGAGAATCTCGGACTGGACGTTGAGTTTCTCGATGTTGGGGGAGGGTTGCCGGTGACTCGGCCATACGGTTACGGGATGGGCTACGGAACCGACGCTTGGGAGGAGACGCTTAAGCGCGAGTTCTCTCTTGAGAAGCACATTAAAGACATAGTGTCAGCGGTCAGAGAGAAGTGTGAAGAGCATGGCTTAGCTGAACCCACAATAATTATGGAGCCTGGGAGATATCTGCTTGCAACCGCCGGAATACTGTTGTGCAGGGTCTGTAAGATTAAGGAAGAGCCTGGAGCGGCGAAAAGAATAATGGTGGATGCAAGCGTGAACGTTATGCCTTACGTCAGATACAAATTCTATTTTCATCCAGTTATAGCGAGCAAGGCCGCCGCGCCTCTGGAAGAGAAGGTTTGGATCTGCGGTAACTTGTGCAGCTGGGACTTCGAGAACCTATACAGAGACGTCGAGGTTCCAAGGGTTGAGCGTGGAGACATTCTAGCGTTCCTAGATGTGGGAGCCTACGCGGAAACATGGGCTGATCAGTGGATGGGCTTCCCTAGACCGGCAGCCATCCTAGTTAATAGGGGAGACGCAGAGATAATTAGAGAAAGGGAAACTATCCAAGACCTGATTGCCAAGTATAGAATACCGTCTCGGCTTCTGGCTCGCAGAGAGAGCTACAAGGCTTGATAGCCGTCATGCATGTTTGACGTGGACTCCTATGGAGAAGGGAAGCTCAGAATGAACAACTCTTCGGTTGAGAGGAATCTCTCTGAGGCTTCATCGATAAGGGAGCTCTTAGACTATTTAAAAAATGAGTTAGAACCTGAAGTTTGTAAGGTTAAGGTTGAGAACGTTTGTGTGGGATTAATCTACACCGGAGTTGTTCTCTCAAGCGGGCATGCCGGCGTTGCCTACACTCCCGTTAACGAACTTTCCACATGCCCGGTTCTCCCTTATGCTGGTAGAATCACAAATAAGCTTGCATTAGAAATCGCGGAGATGTCGTTATCACCTAACCTCGTTGAGGCAGCCTTGGGAGTTGCCACGATAAATGCTCTATCGCAAATCGCGTTTGAAAAGTATCCGGAGAAGTATGTTTCCTCAAAAATTGATGTTTCAGATTTGATTCAACATGGTGATAAAGTTGTTATGGTAGGTTACTTCGGACCGTTAGTTCCTAAAGTTCTCAGGAAAACTGGAGAGCTTTACATTTTAGAGAAGAAGAAAGTTGCGGACAGCCGTGTTAAGCTTGTTTCTCGATCTGAAGCCCCAAAAATTTTACACCTCTCGGACGTCGCCTTGATAAGTGGAAGCACACTTGTTAATAAGACTATAGACGACATTCTGAAGCATGTGGCCGAATCAAGGGAGGTTGTCCTTTTAGGCCCGACGGCAAGCGTGGTTCCCTACCCGTTCTTCAAAAAGGGAGTTACAGCCGTGATGGGCATAAAGATTACAGATCCTGAAAAGATGTTGAGGATAGTTAGTGAGGCAGGCGGAACTAGAGAGCTGCTCTCATCGTGCGCAGAGAAAACGGCTTTTCTGAGGGGTGAAAGCGTTAAACCTTAAGTAAATTTTTTGGAGGGGTTTATTTAATGTTTACAGCTCGAATTCCACGTCTTCATCAAGAGGGAACATCGGTCTGGGTATCATTCTATAGTTCAGCGACTTCAAATCGGGCGTGGCTGCTCCAGGTCCGTGAACTATGATTATCTCCTTTGCGAACGGCTCGTAGGCGGCTCTGAATCCCATAGGAGACTTAACAACTACTATCTTGGCGTCTCTGGGTTCTAACCCGACGTTTCTGTAGAGGGATGGATCATGCGCGGGGCCAGTAGACTCGCTGACAACTATGTAGACGTTTTTCACTTCTAAAACAACCGTTCGCTTCATGTTCGCTTCAAAATTTTTCTCCATAGGACCCTTAACTATGAACCTTCCGTCACTTATCGTCTTAACTCTTCCAGTAACCTTAACGGGCCGGCTGTGTGTTCTGTCAATTTTTCCCCCAACCTCCACTGTGATTTCACTTCCTATTCCCGCCTTGATAGCTTCATTGACGGCTTCAGGGTCAGTGACGGTGATCAGAGCTTTCCCGGATAGTTCGTCGTTGTGTTTCAGTAATTCTCTGAGTATGGCTGTGCCGTCTCCGGGGGCTCCCGAATTCGTGGCGTCGGACCAGTCTGAGAGCACAACGGGTCCCCCTTCAACCTTTAACGCTCTCTCAACAGCCTCTCTGGGCGAAGCTTCCCTTTTCGGTAGGAAGAGATTTCTCTTCTCCCATATCTTCTTAGCAAGGTTATCGGCGATCTTCTGGGCTAAACTACGGTTTCCATCGGCTACTACAACTACGCTCCATCCAAGCTCCGGGCTGTCGATGTACGGGTTCTCCGGAAAAATGGAAACCGAAATTATCTCTTTAAGTCTCTCGTATTCTTCAGCCTCCCTGAAAAATTCTTCAAGCGGGCCTCCCGGAACCCTAAGGTCCCCCGAAGATATCATCGGAAGCTTTCTCCACGCGATCACAGGCTTCGTCGATCCTTTTAATGCCGAGAAGAGAATCTTTGCGGTTTTGTATCCGGTCTCGAACATGTCTATATGGGGCTCGGTGTGATAACCTACTAGAACGTTTACTGACTCAACTATTCTCTTTGTAATGTTCCCGTGGTGGTCTAGGGATACAGCTATTAGCACGTCTTCTCCCCACTCTTTTCTAATGTCATCTAACAGGTCTCCTTCGACATCGTACTCGTCCTCAGCACTCATGGCGCCATGCATCGCCAAGAGGATTCCATCGATTTCCCCAGCCTTTCTGAGCTCTTCTAGAAACCTCTCTTTTAGAAATCTATGCGTTTCCTTGTCGCATTTTCCCCACGGCATAGCTGTGGCGCTCATAGTAGGCACCAACAGCACATCTGCTTCTTCCTCTGAAGCCTTCATAAACCCGCCTATCTCTCCGGCATTTCTCCATCTCTTAAAAACTTCGTCGCCGAAGAGTATTCCGGAAGTCTCAAAATGCTCTATGGTCGTCGGGGAAGGATTAAATACGTTTGTCTCTTGGGAAAGCATCCCCACAGCTACTTTCAACATTATTAACACCCATGCTCCATCAATCTTTCATAACCTTATAATAAATTTAAATGGCATAAATGGCGTTTTGCCGTTTTTCGGCGACGCAAGAGTTGTGCATCCTCCACGGTTATCGGTGGAGTAACCGTTTGCACGATTTTTTCACCAATAGGTGGTACCCCTCTATATTTTTTGGAGCCTTGAGCATCCCTGAGGCCTCTTCGGATGGGTTTCATACCCATGTAGAGAGCAAATATAGGCTTACTGGTAAGTTCATCTAGTGGGTGGGAATCGCTACGGGGTTAGTGTCGTCTCTTCCTTCTCTTGAACTTCCTTTTCCGTTGTTTAGCGGCCTTGGCTTCGCGGCGCTTCCTAGAACCCAACAATCTTCACTCTTCATGTATCATTTTTCTTTGAGAACCCACTCTCTTACGGCTTCTTCAACGGCTCTGGATAGGTCGCCTTTCTTCCCGCCGAATCTCTCGATGACCTTCAACCTGAGCTTCTTTTCCAGCTCATCCGGGATATCCACACAGATTCGGCCCATCTCAACCACCAAGTCACTTAATTTTTTGCACGATTCGCACGTGCTAGATGTTTTTCCAATAAGCAAATTGCCAGATGCCCAGCATTACCTCCATCTTTGTTACCATCTTTTTCACTTCAATTTGCTTATCCGCATACTATATTATGCGCTTAGTCACTTATAAGGATATCGATTTAATCGCTTAAGTGTTAAAACTTTTACTGCATCTTTGAGGCTCGTCATCTTCTCTCAACCTCTTTTCAGCCCTTGATTACCTCAAAGTCGTGGATTGAGGAGAGGTTCACCCTAAGCAGTATGTAGCCGTCAACTGTCTCGAAGGTTATGGGTTTTCCATCCATCCTCACCTCGCGGACGTTAGGGGCGTAAAGTTTAATCGCGGTCTCAGACTTCCCCTTCACTGTAAATCTTATAGCATCAGCCTCAAATGTTGCGGAGAGAAACTCGACGCGCTTAGAGAAGACGAATACCTCTACCCCATCCTTTATTATGCGGCTCGTCCTGAAAGCCGTCAAGAGTTTAGGCTCGCCCATAAGCGACCTGTAGAATATTATGTTAGAGTCGGTTCTTAACCCGTCGACCTGTAATGTACCGTTTCCAGCACATATCAGGTCTTCCCCTCCGTCCCTCACGAACTTGACGGCCGTCCCGTTCTCGACCGGAAGCTCAACCATGAAGCCGCTCTCCCCGCCGGGAAACCTCGAGTACAGCACGGTTATCCTATTCATGGCCGAACCTCTGAACTTGAACCTCAAGATCGGGTGTGTAACCTCGTTCGCCAAGGAGTAGCCTGCAATCCTGCACCAGAACCTCTCAACCGTTATGTTTGACGCGGGCGCCGAGAAGATTCGGAGCTCAACAGGCATCCCGCTTATATTCTGTGTAATCCAAGTGACCGTGTTCCCGGCTCCAGCCTGAACTTCCTCCCCGTAAGGTTGGAGAGTCCAGTTTACGGGAACATCCTCAACACTCAGCTCTCCAATGACATGCCCCTTATAGGTCACGTTATAGATTGAACCCCTGCTCTCAACAATGTTGAGGCTACTAAGATGAAATAATGTGTCGATGTCTCTGACCTGGCTTCCGTTGAGGATGTCTACAATCACGAAGTAATCTTTTGGGTACAAGACGACTCTACGCCACTGGACAGGATTATCCAGCAGTTCCCTAACATGGTAGTTCTCGCCTTCAGGTGAGCTCTCGATGTACCTCCAGTCCATAACCGCCTCGACGAACTCGAAGTAAGGCCTAACCAGAGAGTTCCTGAGAGTTATAGGATTATAATAATGGGCGAAGTCTCCCTTCACTGGGCCTCCCATGTGGCCTCCAACCTTATTGCTTATCATGATCGTGTTGTGGCCTTTCGCGTATGTTGGCCCGTATCCCGGAACCCAATGCTTAACCTCCCCTGAGTCGCATAAGAGCAGGTCTCCCTTAGAGTAGTACTCGAAGCTGAGGCTATCATGGTGGGTCATAACCCTCCACGTCGGAACAGGGTGGTTCGGAACCTTCAGGTATAGGTAATCCGAAGAGTTGGTCCAGCCTCCCCTAAAGACAGCGGCCTCAGCCTCGAAGGATATGAAGGTCGTCCAGTCCGGAGGCTCAGGCTCGACAAGATGCTTGTCGTATAGGATGAAGAGCCAGAGCGTCCACGCGTTAGGTATCTCCGTAAGCCTAGGCGCTATGCCCCATGTAGGCTCATGTATCGGCCCGTCTACGCCCAGATAGTTTACTATGCGCCACATATGCCACCTACGGTCTGGTTCAGGTAAGACCTTCAACAAGAGGTAGCTGTGGCCCCAGTAGATGTTTCCGCTCGTGCAGAGGCTCGCGCCCATACCGTTCGGGAGGGACATCCAAACCTCAACGTTCAGGAACTTCCTGAGGAGGGGATACTCCTCGACTAGACTCCTATTAAAATAATGGTTGTATGCATTCAGCCATATGCAGAGTTCAGGTGTGAAATAATAATGGTAGCTGTATGGCGCCCAGACTCCTCCGGGATTCCCATAGCCTTGAAGCATCGGGATATGCCCAATATCCGGGTCCTCCTCGCACAGGTACACTGTAGCAACCCTAAGCCAGTTTAATGGCCCCGTCTTGTATGGAGACTTGTAGTCGGCTAGGGTTAGAGCCGCCACACCGAGCCCGCAGGCCACATTCACCCTGTCATGCGCGTTGCCCCAGCCCCCCAGATTACACATCAAGTAATCCGCCGTCTCAGCCATCTTGTCCCTAATGGACCTTTCCAACTCTGAATCTTTAACCCTCATGTAATTTGTGATCCAGTCGTATTGAGTAGTGTAGAAGCGCCTTGGCCCTGTATTTGCCTTCACGTTGAGGCTTCTCTGGGTTCCAGACGCCCACCCCATAGTTTCTGAAGGCTTCCATACATTTCTCGGCGTACCTCGTGTCGTTCGTTAAGAGGTAGGCTAGGGCCAGCCATTCGGCATACTGCGCCTTAATGAACTCCCAAGTCTCCGGGTCTCTAACGTCCCTTCCACTCGGATTCCAATGGAGAAGTGTGCCCTCCGCATACCCCGCTATCTTCTCCATCCAATCCTCATATGGTTGGGAACCTCTGTAACGCCATCCCGGAACATCCTCTAACGAGTTGAAGAAGAGGCACGGGTGACTCTGACTCTCAACTAGGGAAGGCTGGTAGGTTGGGGGCGTGCTTATCACCCAGAGGTAGTATGCTGACAAGATTATAACAGTTAATCCAAACATGATCATGAGACTCTTCAACCGAAGCCTCAAGGTTTTCTTAAGAACCTTGGTCGCCTCCAGTTCTTAGCAGTCTCCACTAAAAGGCGGGAGAATAAAAAGTTTATGCGACCCTCTGATTTCTCCGAATGAACGAGGCTCTTCTCCACAAATCTTTTATTGGTTTCTGGAGACTCTTTAAAAGATTTAACGGAGGGGAAAACGTTGCAGAAGAACGAGATTCTCTACCTCTCCCGTAAAGACGTTGAAGAGGTAGGTTTGGACGCGGGTGAAGTCGTAAAGATCGTTGAGGAGGCATTCCGCGAGAAGGGTTTAGGCCGCGTCGAGATGCCTCCGAAGCCCGGCGTCCACCCCGGGAAAGACGCCATGATGCACGCTATGTTGGCGTACATACCCAAAATGAAAGCCGTAGGCATCAAGTGGATAGCCGGCTTTCCAGAGAACTTTAAGCTCGGCCTCCCGTACATATCAGGTCTCATAATTCTGAACGACCCAAAGACGGGCTTCCCAATAAGCGTCATGGACTGCACCTGGATCACCGCCAAGAGGACGGGAGCGGCGACCGCCGTGGCGGCTAAATATCTGGCCAGAGAGGACTCCAGGGTCTTCGGGGTTATAGGCTGCGGGGTTCAGGGTAGGAGTAACCTTGAGGCTATTCTAACGGTCTTCAACATTGAGGAGGTCAGAGCATACGACATAAACAGGGCGAAACTTGAACGTTACGTTGAAGATATGACCGGGAAGTATGGGGTGAAGGTAGTTCCCGCCGAGTCGCCTAAGGGAGCCGTTGAGGGATGCGACATAGTAGTGACGGCTACACCGATCCGTAAACAACCACTGGCCGTAATAGAGGCCTCATGGTTCAAGGACGGAGGCTTCGCGTGTCCCCTCGACTTCGACACGTACTGGAAGCCTGAGGCTATGTACTCGATGGACAAGTTCTGCACCGACGACAAGAACCAGCTCATCTACTACAGGAGCATCGGATACTTCAAGGAGATACCTGAGGTCTACGCGGACCTCGGGGAGATCGTTACCGGGGCTAAACCTGGAAGAGAGAACGAGAAAGAACGCATAATGTCGATGAACCTCGGTTTAGCAATAGAAGACGTGGCTACAGCATCCGTAATCTACGAGCGGGCCAAGAGGAAGGGCATAGGCACCTGGCTGCCACTCTAAAACCTTCCTTGCAACATTTTTGGCATCCCATGAGCCATGTCGAGTCCTACATCGGGGTTCTCCTCGCCTCCTTCCTCGGCTCGATCCCGAGCAGCCTCGCAGCGTTCAATCCTAGAATCTTCCTCTTAGACTCCTCGTTGATCTTGGCGTATAGAACCCAGCCGAGCTGAGGCCTCGGGTCGCGCCAAGGCATATCCGAACCGTAAAGTATCCTTTCATCGTCGAATATTTTGACGAGGTACTCTATGATGCCGTAGGTGACGCTGCTGAAGGTGATCTCAACGTAGACGTTGGGGTACTTCTTCGCAACCCTCGTGTACTCGTCGGCGCTCGGGTAGTGTCTCCCAACGTGGGCCATGACCAGCTTCAGTTCCGGATGCTCCTTCAGAACCTCCTCGAACTGTGACGGTTTTCCGTATCTCAAGTGTTCTCCAGCATCCGTGATCACAGGGTATCCAAGCCTCTCAGCGTGTTCCCACAGAGGCTCGTAATTTGGGCCTTGAGGCGGATATCCATGGGCGCTGGGATGAATCTTGACGCCCTTCATCTTAAGCCCTTCCATGCACCTTTTAAGTTCGCTCTCCAGAACCTCTGGGTAGTTCGGGTTCACGGAGCAGAAGGCTATGAGGCGGTCTGGAAACCTTCTCTGAGCCTCATAGACGTGGTCGTTGACCCATCTGCAGTCACCTAAAGGCCCGAAGATGCACGCCTTGTCTACGCCTATCAGATCGAAAGTCTCGATTATACCTTCAGCCGAGCCTCTGGGGACGGGTGTCCCGAAAGGATACAGGTGGACATGAAAGTCTAGGATGAACTCGTCCATCCACCTGTCCACGGCCTCCCTAATCTCCCAACGCCGGGTAGGCGGCAGACTCGGCTTCTCACACGCCTTGACGCCTCCCATCAACCGCTCAATGTTCCCGCCAGCTATGAGCTGCTTCTCCCTAAGACTGAGCATGGAATGGGTCACCATCAGAACGGCCGCCCCTGGACTCTTCCACGGCATACCCGTCCCGAAGATCAGCCTCTCCGCCCCGAAACGCCTCGAGATGTTCTCCGGCGCCCTGTGAACCTGATAATATGAAGTTTCGATGTAGAGGTTTCTGTACCGCTTCATCAAGGCGAAGAGAAGCCTATCTATGATCCATGGAACGTCTGTTAGGATCAAGGGGAGGCCCGGATGCCTACTGCAGACGCTATCTATCTCCTCCCACGTTACTCTCGGGCTCAACCCTACACTCAGAAGCGTTGGTAGACGGTACTCCTCCAAGGTTCGTAACAGATCGCCCATAAACCATTCAGCCATGCTGAAGCCTAACCGGCTTCCCGGACATATCCTGACGGCCCTCACACCCTCCTTTATGAGCCTAGGGATAAGCCTAGAAGGCTCATCCATCTCGTCCGCGTGGTGTGGAACGAGGATTGGGCACGGAACAAGCCTAGGATAGTAGGGTTTAATCTCCTTCATGAGAACCCTGTTCCAGAACTCCGAGTTCCCGTCCTTGGCGAGTATGTGGGAGACGAGGGCCACATCGATCCCGTAGTAGTCCATCTCTCTGAGGAGTTCTTTTGGCGTGTGGCATTGTCCAGGGAAGGACGTGTCTCCGCTCCCGATGAAGCAGTTGGAGTCTATGAACCTCAGATTTTTCAAGGTTTCCCTTCACCTTATGGTTCCGGCGATGTAGTAAGCGGCCATTATACCCCGGAAGATCGTCAAAAAATCTTCAGCCTTAAACCTGACCGTGAGGCCGTCAACCCTCTCGAACCCGGGTACAACCTGAACCCTATCGGCCATGGAGGACATCCAGAACGAAACTTCGAGGGTCATGGGCGTCTCAAACCTTAGAGGCTTGTAAGACGACAGGTTTCTCAGAGACTTCTCGGCGGCCTTCTTGATCATCGCTCTGGCCTTAGCCGGGTGGACTAGTTTAGCTGCGTACCTGCTGATCCCCTCCTTAACTATAACGGTCTCCACGTTGCCTAAGAGCGCCTTAGCTTCCCTCGCAAGGGCGTCATCCCCAGTTACGAGGACGACTGGAACCCCGAAGTGTCCAGCTATCCCAGCGTTTATCCCCGTCTCGCCTAGGGAGATTCCGTTCACCCTCACGTCCATCAGTATGCTCGTGATCGTGTGGTCCCAGACCCCTCTAAGGGTCCCCTTCTTTGAGTGGTACCCTATGAAGAAGACCGCGTCGAAGCTCTCATCGATCCCCTCCATCTGCAGGAGTTGCCTAGGCCTCCCAGAGATAACCTCGGCTTCCTCCCTCAACTCCTCTATCAGGAAGTTTCTACAAGACCCGTGGGAGTCGCTTACAACGATCTCGTCCGCCCCGGCTTCTAAGGCTCCTTCTATAGCTGCGTTGACGTCCTTCGTCGTGAACCTGCGAGCCATCATTATGTCTTCTTGCGAATCCGGCTGTCCCTGAACGAAGCCGCTTATGCCCTCTCCATCTACGGAGATGTAAACCTTCAACCGACCACCCGACTCCGATTACAACACTACCCTAAATAAGATTTCCTGATCGATTCGAATTCAGCCGCTAAAAGAGGGGAATCAAAAAAGCTTTAAATGGCTCCCCCTATGCCAGTGTAGCTCGGGAGGTAAAGGGATGGAGTTTAGGGTTTTAAGTGTGAGCGGGGACCTCGAGAGGGTCACCATAAGCTTCACAAGGGACCTCAACGTCGAGAAAGCCCGTCTTCCCCAGAACTTCGAGATACTTCCAGAGGATGTCGAGGCGCTCAAGGTGCTGGCTGTCGGGAAGATCGTGACGTTGAGCGGGCTGAAGCTGAAGATGGGAACCACCTACACGATAAGGATAGGTGAAGGGTTGAGGGATATCGACGGGAAAGCACTGCCGGAGGAAGAGAGGACAATCGAGTACAAGCCCAGATACGCTAAGAGGAGGATAAGGGTCGGCGTGGTTCAGCCCCTCATGAGGTGGGAGTGGGAGAAGTACTACGCCCCGATAGAGGGAGGTAAACCCCTAGAAGAGGAGTACCTAAACTACATAGGGGAGCTCTTCGACGAAGTCGGAGAGATGAAGCCGGACATAACGGGGATAACCGAGGCGATAGTCAGGGAATTCCAGACTATTCCGGGCCCGTACTTCAACATGTTGGCCGAGAAGGCTAAGAAGTATAGGATGTACGTGGTGGCACAGATTCCTGAGAGGGACGGAGCTAAGAGGTACTCCACAGGGGTCCTCATAGATAGGGATGGGAACCTCGTCGGGAAGTACCGCAAGGTTCACCAGCCCGGGGTTGCTGAGGGCAGGCCAACCACAGACCTAGGAGACTCCTTCCCCGTCTTCGAGACGGACTTCGGCAAGGTTGGGATAATGATCTGCTACGACATGATAGCCCAGGAGGTTGTCAGAGCCCTAACCATAAACGGGGCTGAAATAATCTTCTTCCCACACGGGACGGGCGACGTAACGGTCAGCGAGATGAACATGATGCTTAGATGCCAAGCCTTAGCCCTGATGAACTGCGTTTACATAGTCCCCTGCAGCTTTGGGAGGATGATCGATAGGGGACATGGCGGAGGCTTCGGAAGATCATGTATAATAGCCCCAACCGGCCTCATAATGGCTGACGCGGGGAGGAGGCCGGGCGTAACCTCCACGATCATAGACCTAGAGGAGAAGAGGCTGGTAACAGGTTACGGAGCTCCGGGAATAAACGACGCGAAGTACAGGATAATGGCTGAGAGGAGACCCGAAGTCTATAAGGATATAGTTAAGCCCAAGAATGTTTGAGAGGGTCCTTTTTTGAAGGTCTTTAAACATCCCTTCAAGCCCGTTGACAAAACATCAGTCGATCTGGACAAGCTAGTGAAAGATGTAAAGAAGATCATGGAGATGAGCGACGAGGAGATCGTCTCCCTCATACTAGATAAGGCGACTTTCCAGCTCTGCGGATGCCCGAACTGCCACGGGGGAGCCCAAGAGACTTCCCTAACCGTTTGGAGCATAGACGACCCATGGCACATAAGGTGCCGATACTGCGGAATGAGATTCCCAAACGAGAAGTATCCGGAGGACAGGGAGCTCAAGGTAGTTAACCCGTTAGGCAAAGTTCAAATATACCGATACTACCTGGACGAGTACGGTTTCATGTACTTCTTCACCGACACCGCCCGGCACAGGATCAAGTGGTTCTTCAGCGATGGAGCGTACAAGCTCGGCCTCCTCTACCAGCTTACTGGAGATGGAAAGTACGCCCGTAAAGCGGCCGTGATTCTGAATAGGTTCGCCGAGGTCTACCCCAACATACCCGTCCACTCCGACGACGTTATGAACAGGACAGGGTGGAAACGCTTCTATACTGGGCCTCCCCCGTACCCCTCCAACAGCGGCAAGTGGGAGAGGTGGCACATAGCGGAGCTGCCCACTAACTGCGCCCTAGCCTACGACATGATCCGTGAGAGTGAAGAGCTGGACAAGCTGAGCGAGGAGCTCGGATACGACGTGAGAAAGAAGATAGAGGACGACTTCTTCAGGGCGAGCGTCGAGTTCATTAAGACTTACGGCGACGACCCATTACCCTACCGCACGATCTTCGGGATGATAGTGATCGGGAGGGCGATCGAAGAGCCGGAGTACGTACACGAAGCCGTAGACTCCTTCAAAAGGTTCTTCATCAAAAAGTTCTTCTATGATGGAATGCTGGAGCTTGGTAGCCCCGGCTACCACATGCAATTACTGAAGGGCTTGGAGAGGGTTCCACCAGTAGCCGAAGGATATTCAGACCCGCCCGGATATGTAAGTCCGATCGATAAGAAAACATACAAGAACCTCGACTTAGCCTCCGAAGTTAAACCTTTCATAGAGAGAGCTAACTCGGCTGTCAGGAAGCTCCTCTACCCCGACGGAACGTTCGCGCCTGTCCACGACGCATGGCCTAAGAGCCGGTATGGACTGGAGCCGTCTGAGAAGCCTCCGGAGGAGGCCAAGCCGGCTCTCCTACCCGGGTACGGCCACGCCGTCCTCGGGAGAGGTAAAGGACCGAACCAGATTCAGGCTCACCTCCACTTCTGTTTCTTAGACGGCCACGGCCACGCCGACAACCTCAACATCATAATATTCGCTAAGGGCAAGGAGCTGCTACCCGACATCGGTTATACACATACCGTCTTGAGGGCTTGGGCTACATGCACTTTGGGGCATAACACTGTCCTCATAGACGAGAAGTGCCAGCACCTGAGGAACGACAAGCACAGCTTTGGAAGTCTCCTCCTCTACGATGTGGGTAAGCCTGATATCCAAGTGGTTGAGGCGTGCGGCGAGAGGAGCTACGACCTCATCATCGAGGACTTGGAGATGTACCGTAGGCTCCTCCTGATGATCGGCGTCTCAGAGGAAGACACTTACATAGTCGACATATTCAGGGTTAAGGGCGGAAGCCTCCACGACTGGGTTGCCCACGGAAGCGCAGACGAGGATCAAGAAGTCTTATGCTCACTAAAGTTGAAGCCTAAACCCGGCACGCTCAGAGGGCCCGATACGAGGTACAGCGACACGAGGAAGGAGCAGGATTTGATCTTCGAGGATAGGGACAGCGACTATGGCTTAGTCGACAATTTGAGGTCGGCTGTTACAAACGAGACTTGGACGTGCGACTGGAAATGTAAAGACGGTTCAGGCGTAGGCTTGAGGGTGACCATGCTTGGAGGCCCGGAAAGGGAGGTGATCTTAGGCCAAGGCCCCTCTGTCCGCGCCATAAAGGAGGAGAACAGGCTCGCCGACCTCTACAAGACGTCAGTGCTCGTCGTTAGGGAGAAGGCTAAGGAGAGCGTTAACGTAGCCGTCTGGGAACCCTATAAGGGGGCGCACTTCATAGATGGGGTGGAACCCCTCCAAGTTGAAGGCGGCGACCCTATGAGCGTGGGAGTAAAGGTCAA
>LUCD01000062.1 GCA_001593925.1 Candidatus Bathyarchaeota archaeon B26-1 | reverse complement strand
TTCTCGAAGAGGTCCGAGACGTTCATGACGTCGGCTTCATACCTCCAGATGGGCAGTAGTATGACGTTTATGTTCTCGCCGTCCGAGTTCAATACGAGTATGTTTCGGTGGTAAGCCGCCACGCTTCCCTCGATCGTCACTGCGGAGGCTCCCCTGAAGAACTGCCTCGCGATCTGTGCTCTAGGATGCGTCCTATGCCTAACGATGTGTACGACTAACCGCCTGTTCTGCCTCTCCTCGACATTATCGGTTGCTCCGGCGACGAGCGGCAGAACTGAGAGGGAGGATAAGAGAACCATGACCAAGATGGCTGAGGCCGCTAAGACCTTCAATTTAGTCTCCATACATGTTGACCTCCATGTCTTCCCCATAAGAGGAACTGCCTAAAAAGGGCTTCTCACGACTAGTGTTCATGGGTGATACACACCAAAAGTGAAACCCTGACATTTTCGAGGAGAGAAATCTCAAAAAGGTTCTTCAACCATCGTTTAGGTGCACCCAGTTCTTAGAATAGACACTTCCGAGACGTTGGTCACTCAGCCTCAAGGGTAATGTGTTGCTTAACGATTTATGTCCGCCGCCTCCTTAACAGGAAGAAGATAACGAGCACGGCGGCGGCGACGCCTCCGATCGCTATCTCCATTACTGGAAGCTTCTTCTCCTCAACGAAGAATGGGACGCCGTACGCGCTGGCAGCCGCGTAATTTTCGTTTCCTTCCCAACTCACGTAAACTTTCCATTCCCCCGTGTACATCGGTTTGAAGGTGAATGAGAATGAACCGTTCTCATCTGTTAATGTGTAGCGAAACTCGTTAGACCGTCCAGCAGTTATTGGAACGAACATCAACGTGATCCTAGCACCGCTTATAGGCGGGTTTAACCTCCCTGAAACGGTTATCGAGTCCCCTATAGTTATCCTATCGCTCGAGAGCCTTATATCGGAGAAGTTGCTTGGAAGCTTAGCCGGGATAACTCTAAAGGTTGCGGGCTCCGATACGGCTCCCTCTAGCTGATCGTTTCCGGGCCACGAGGCGATGACCGTCCAGTTTCCAACCATGTCAGGCGTGTAATAGAAATCGTAAACCTCGAATCCTGGCCTAGGTTCGGCCCCTGTCGTGACGTAGACTGTGCCGTCAGGCTTTGTGAATGTCAGGGTGATCGTTGTGGATACTGGGGGGCTGATCGTGATTGTGAACCAGAATGTTGTACCTAAGGGTTGGGGTGAGTCCGTTCTCACCGCAATCGAGATTGTCGATTTGGCCTTAGCCGCGGCTACATACACATTTAAAAGCGTAAATAACAATGTGAGGGATATTAAGACCGTTAAATTACGAATGAAAGATAATTTCAAGTAACCATTCACCAAAGAAACATGTAATTTGTTTGATAATATAAAGTTTTACCTCGTCAACCCTAAGATTTTAGTGTAACCTTCCTCGCTAGTCCTTTAGGTCCGAGCTGACTCAGCGACGAGATCGGTGAAAAGGGAGTATGGTGGAGCCTACTCGGCGAGGATGAATCATATAACGTTCGATGCCTACGTCGCTGTCTCGATGGAGGCATCCAACCGTTTACTGAGCCCCTTTTTTACAGTTAATCTTAAAACCATGTTTACCTCAAGATATTCTACTCGAGGTGAAGATATTGGTTAAGGTGGACGACTACGAGGTTAGGGAAGGCCTCTACTACACGACGGATTACATGTGGGTTAAGAAGGAGGACGGTAAAGTGCGGATAGGGATAACTGATTACGCTCAGAAGCAGCTCCGGGAGGTCGTCTACGCGGAGCTACCGAGCGAAGGCGAGGAGATAGTCAAGGGAGAGTCCTTCGGAGTTGTAGAGTCCGTGAAGGCCGTGTCAGACCTAGTAGCCCCTGTGAGCGGAACCGTCGAGGAGGTGAACGAGGACGTCCAAGACAGGCCCGAGATACTCAACGAAGACCCGTACGGCGAAGGCTGGCTGATACTCGTATCCCCAACAAACCTAGAAGAGGACCTCAAAGACCTGATGGACTTCGAGAAGGCCGTTGAGTGGCATAAAAGCCTTCTAAAGGAAGGCTGAGCATGACGAGGAGAATCGTAATCATAGGGGCGAACGCGGCTGGAACGGACGCCGCTTCAGCCGCGAGGAAGACTGACAGGAAAGCCGAGATCATACTATTGACAAAAGAGGACAGGGGAGCCTACTCTAGGTGCGGCTTACCCTTCGTCCTAGACGGGCACATACCGAGCTTCGAGAACTTGGTCGTCTACCCACCCTCCTTCTATAAGATGATGAAGCTCGATCTGAGAGTGGAGACCGAGGCTAAGAGCATAGACACCGAGGCAAAAACCGTGGAGGTTGAGGATAAGAAGGGGAAGAGCGAAACCCTCGAGTACGACAGCCTCATCATAGCGACGGGTGCGAAGCCCTTCATACCCCCCATCGAGGGCATAGACAAGGAGGGGGTCTTCACCCTACACACCCTCAACGACGGGGCTGAACTCCTCAAGGCCATGAAGAAGGCGAAGACGGCCGCGATCATAGGCTCAGGCCTAGTAGGCTTAGAGACGGCTGTAGCATTCACCAGGATGAACATAAAGACGACCGTGATCGAGATGTTGCCTTACGTCCTCCCGAGGATGCTCGATAAAGACATGGCTATGGAGGTTCAGAGGCGCCTAGAAGAGAAAGGCATCAAGGTCATGCTTGGGAAGCCGGCTGAGGCGATCATAGGTAAGGACAGGGCTGAAGCCGTCTCGGTTGGGGGAGAGGAGGTTCCAGCCGACATAGTCCTGAACTCCGCTGGAGTTAGGCCTAACACTAAACTCGCGGAGGAAGCCGGCATAGCTATAGGTGAGACTGGGGGGATCAAGACCGACTTCAGGATGCGGACGAGCGCGGAGGACGTCTACGCGGCCGGGGACTGCGCGGAGACAACCCATATAGTTACTGGTAAGCCGTGCCTACCGCTTCTGGGGGCCACCGCCGTTAGGGAAGGGAAAGTCGCTGGTGTAAACGCGGCTGGCGGATACACGACCTTCCCGGGAGCCCTCTGCTCAGCGGTCTCGCAGCTCTTCGACTTCGAGGTCGGCTCTACTGGCCTAACGGAGTTCTCGGCGTCGAGGCTCGGCGTCGAGGTTGCCGTTGGGAGGATAAGCGGCTTGACGAGGGCGAGGTACTACCCCGGAGCCAAACCGATAAAGGTTAAGCTGCTCATCGAGAAGGAGGAGAAGAGGATAGTCGGAGGCCAGATAGTCGGAGGCGAAGAGGTTACCCAACGGATAAACATTCTCTCCCTAGCTATACAGAAGCGGACAACCGTCTACGAGCTGATAAAGGCGGATACTTGCTACGCGCCTTCGGTCTGCGAGACCTGGGAGCCCCTAGTCCTAGCCGCAGAGATGGCTTTGAAGAGGCTCTGAAGCAGGCCGAAACTTCCTCTTCAACACATTTTTAACGATTCTCCCCTTTTTCAACCTCCAGCTCAAATTAAAGAAGGGAATAGGCGAAAGCCTTTTTAGTAAAACATAAAATTACTAGGGTTGAGGGATTGTTATGGAGCCGAAGGTTGCCATAAACGGTTTTGGCAGGATTGGTAGACTCCTTTACCGGGCAGCCCTAGAGATGGGCTCTGAAGTAAACTTTGTAGCCGTGAACGACCTGACCGACGCGAAGACTCTGGCACACCTCTTGAAGCGAGACACTGTCCACGGGGTTCTACCATTCGACGTGGAGGTCGAAGACAACAACCTCGTCATAAAGAAGGACGGAGAGGTCAAGCAGAAGATAACCGTGCTCTCGGAGCCAAACCCAGAGAAACTTCCTTGGAAAGAGATGGATGTCTTCCTTGTCGTGGAGTCGACTGGGAGGTTCAGGAGAAGGGAGGACGCCTCCAAACACTTGAAGGCTGGAGCCAAGAAGGTTCTGGTCTCAGCCCCGATGAGGCCGGCTACGAGCGCCGACCTAACAGTGGTTTACGGCGTGAACGACCACCTGTACGACCCCGAGAAACACAACATAATCTCGTTGGCGTCATGCACAACCAACTGTGTAGCCCCAGTCGCCAAGGTTCTAAACGATAAGTTCGGGATTGAGAAAGCATTAATGAACACTGTCCACGCGGTAACGAACGACCAGAGACTCCTAGACATGCAACACAGGGACCTGAGGAGAGCTAGGTCCGCGGCCTTCAACATCGTCGTGACGACGACGGGTGCGGCTGTAGCTGCAACCCTAGCCTTACCTGAACTTGAAGGAAGAATGAACGGTCTCGCCCTAAGAGTCAGACGTCTCGATAGTGGACTTAACAGCTGTCCTCAAGAGAGACGTAACCGTGGAAGAGGTTAACGCCGCCTTCAAGGAGGCCGCTGAAGGTGAACTGAAGGGAATCCTAGCCTACACGGATGAGCCCCTGGTCTCCTCAGACTTCATACATAACCCCTACTCAGCCATCGTCGACGGCCTCTCAACGATGGTTATGGGAGGGAACCTCGTAAAGGTTCTGGCGTGGTACGACAACGAGTGGGGATACTCGGTCAAGATGGTCCGCATGATCGAGAAGATATGCAGTATGGCCTCCTCTTAGGGGGAGGCTGGTGCCCTCCTATTTTTAAGAGGTGCTGGTGAGGGGATGCCAAAGTTTCTCACCTTGGACGACTTTGAGCTCGAGGGGAAGGTTGTACTCGTCAGGGTTGACTTCAACTCTCCAGTCGACCCCGAGACGAAGAAGATACTGGACGAGACTAGGATAAGGGCTCACGGCGAGTCGACGATAAAGGAGCTCTCCGAGAAGGGAGCCAAAGTTGTGGTTTTAGCCCATCAGGGACGACCGGGACAGCCGGACTTCATACCGTTGAAACAGCACGCCGAAGCCTTGGAACGGATAATTGGGAGGCCCGTGAAGTACGTCGACGACCTCTACGGCGAGAAGGCTCGAAACGCCATCAAGTCCCTCAAGAACGGGGAGATACTCGTCCTAGAGAACACGCGGACCTACCCCGAAGAGAGGAAGAAGAGGAGCCCGGAGGAGCACGCCAAGTCCGAGTTCGTTAGGAGCCTAGCGGAGCTCGCCGACATCTTCGTGAACGACGCCTTCGCATCCGCCCACAGGAGCCACGCGTCGGTGGTTGGTTTCACCGCGCTCCTACCCAGCGCCGCGGGCAGGATAATGGAGAGGGAACTCAAGGCTCTAAGCCGCGTCCTAGAGTCTCCCGAGAAGCCTTGCGTCTTCATCTTGGGAGGGGCGAAGGCCGACGACTCCCTGAAAATCTCGAAGTACGTCCTCGAGAACGGGATAGCCGACACCGTCTTGACAGGAGGCTTAACGGGCCATCTCTTCCTCGTCGCCACAGGAGTTGACTTGGGTAAGCCTAACATGGAGCTCCTAGAGAAGCAGGACGTCCTAAAGTTGACTGGAGGCATAAAGGAGCTGATGGACTCTTATCCTGGCAGGGTTAAGGTTCCAAAGGACGTAGCCGTAGAGGTTGAGGGGAAGAGGAAGGAGCTCTCCGTAAGCGATCTGCCAACCGAGTATCCGATCTATGATATAGGCGCCGAGACTATAGAGGAGTACAGCCGTATAATAAGGGACGCCAAGTCGATCGTGGTGAGCGGTCCACCCGGAGTCTACGAGAAGCCCGAGTTCATCAAGGGAACCAAGATGATCCTTGAGGCCGTAGCGTCTTCGGAAGCCTTCTCCCTCGCCGGAGGCGGCCACACAGTAGCGGCAATAGAGAAACTCGGCCTCTCAGATAAGATTTCTTACATAAGCACCGCCGGGGGAGCGCTCATAGAGTTCCTTATGGGTGAGAAGCTGCCGGGAGTCGCGGCGCTAGAGAACGCGGCTTCGAGGACGAAGGCTTAGACGCGAACCCTTTAACCCCCACTTTTTGAGGCTGAGCATACCCGTTCAGTCGCTTCTTTCGTTGCAGGCTCGCTTGTTTCACAGGGTTTCCACCGGCTTTTTAGCCTCTTCTGTCCACGTCTTAGACCGAAGTGTCCATTCTGGACCCTTCTCCACGTTCTCTTGAACCCTTCAGACCACCACAATTACCCATACATAGGGCGATGCCATTATCTGCCGTGAAGCGATGCGGGCGAGATGAACTTCGAGACGTGAAAGGAGGTGTGTGGAGTGGACCCAAAGGTGAGCGTGTGCTTCGTCGTGTTAGAGTCATCCGAAGTCTCCGAGAAGGCGAGAGAAGAGCTCAAGAAGGCTATAGCCCTACTTGGGAAGATGTCTTACTGGGAGATCGAGAAGGTGACGCTCTTCGAGGACCAGAGAATGACGAAGCTCAAGTGAGCGGAACCGCGTGAACGGCTTCAAGCGTCTCCTCTAAGAGGCTACTTTTTTGGACGGCTTGAACCAGTAAGCCCGTTTCAGGCGTCAACTCTCCTCTTTACTCCTTCTCTAAATCCGAGCCGGCCCTTCATGGCTGGGGAAAAGTAAAAATCTTACGGAGTGCCATATCTCTTGTGGTTAAGGGTGATGAATGAGACCTACAAGAGGTTTCTGACGCTCGTCTCGAGAAGGTACCCTGAAAGGAAGATTAGGAGAAAACCGGATTATTGGGAGGGCGGAGGCCAAGAGGGCCCTTCAGGTTTAAGCGGCTCCACAGGCATACTCGAGTTCATGTACCTCAACAGGGGAGCTGAGGACACCGTGGTTATGGATAAGAGGGTTGTGACTATGCTCCAAGAGAGGCTTAAGAACCTAGAGGAGGAGAACAGACGTCTAAGAGGGAAGGTCAGGACCATAAAGCTCCTACTCGCAGGCTCCGCGGCCTTGATCGTGGCTTTGGTTTTGATGAGCATCTTCTTCCCAACGTTCATGTAGGAGCTGTTAAGCCGTGTCTTTAAGGGGTAAGATCAAAGATTTGGAGTTTGAGGTCAAGTCGAGGTTTGTCGGTAACGAAGAAGTGATCCACATAATGGTCTTGAACCAGCTGCATCCACGTTCAACAACTCTTATACGTGCTCCTAGAGGACTTGGGAAGTCGACCCTCATGTTACTTATGCTCAAAGGCGTGTGCGGGGATGACATAGTGGTCGTTTCGGGAGCCTCCGAGGTGAAGCGCGGCGAGGTTGTAGGCAGGCTTCACATACCCTCCTTGGAGCGGGACGGCGTCGAGAGGGTTCTCTGGGCGGCCTTCACGAAGAGCAAGGGGAAGGGCTTAGACGAGATGAATAGGCTCAACCCGTACACCACGGCGAACATCCACCACATGATGCAGTTCGGCGAGGTCTGGGCTTACGGCCAGAGAACGGCGATCGGGGACTATACCCTAATAGCAAACGAGAACCCTATGGACGTGACCTCCTTCATCCATCCCCCTCCCTTCTATGACCGCTTCGACGTCTGCCTCTACCTGAGCTCACTGACCCTAAGCGAGAAGTTTCAGCTCCAAGACCTCCTGGAGAAGTACGACTGGAACATAGTGGAGTCTATGCCTCAAGTTCTCTCCTTCGAGGAGCTCGAAGAAGCCCGCAGGGAGGTCACAAGCGAGGAGCTAAGCCCGGAGATAATAGGCTACATAAACCTCTTGGTGAGGGACTTTCAGGTCTGCATCCGGGAGAAGGAGAGGTCGGAGATAAAGCCTCCCACGCTCTGTGAAGGTTGCCACTTCATCATGGACATCTGCAGTATGGTTAAGGAGCCTTTGAGCGAGAGGGCGACCATAGCCTTAACCCGTCTAGCGAAGGCTTCCAAGTGGCTCTACGGGAAGTGCGACCTCGAGGACATCTTCCGCATGGCTCTCTGGGTCTTACCCCACAGGATGACCTTGGTCCGAACACGGAACCTCCTAGAGGACCTCCGAAGCCTCCTACATAGGGAACGAATAAAGATGGAGGACAGGAACGTGAGGAGACAGTGGGCCATCCTAAACAACTTGATGAACAAGTTTAACCCGTCCCTTTACAGGCTTGCGAGGGACGCGGCGATCGAGGATGTGGTCTTCGCCGAGGAACTGATAAAACTGGAGGATAAATGGGTTAGGGAAGGCCTCCTAAGGAGGGACGAGCTCCTCTCCACCCAGATGGGTTGGAAGATGCCGAGCCTACGGAGCGCCCAAACTTGACGAACCGAACGAAGAGAGCCGAAGATATTGACATAATAGAGATTTTCAATCAGGCTTGGGTGGAGCTCTACTGTCCCCCCGTTAGGCTCTCTCTGGTGGGGGAGGAGGAAGATGAGGAGAGACCTCTCAGTCCAGCCCCATTCTCGGTGCTGAACGGCACAGTCTACCTTAAGCCTAACATGGTTCCTAAGGGTTGCGACCCGGAGAAGTTTCTCCTCTGGTACTTCAGGCATGAGCTCGCCCACGTTCACAACTGCCCCTACGATCTAAAGACGGCTTACAGCCTCGAGAGGGCCGCGTACAGGGTTGTGGGCGACTGGGGCCTCGCGTACTTGGCAACCCACATCTTCGCCGACCTCCAAGTGAACCTTAACTACCTATCTAGGAGGTTCAACGAGGTACCTTACATCATAAGAGTTGTTGGGGAGAAGCCTTCATCCCTGCTCGACGAGGTTCTGCAGGGCGTCTACATGAACATCCACTCCGCTCTCAAGCCTAAACATAAGGATTTGGCAGAGGCAGGCAGAGAGATCGCGACCGTTATCCTTCTAAACAAGACATGGCACGCCAAGGTTCAGATGATAGCCATTATTCTGCGGAGGCTCAGAAGCAGGCTTCCAAAACTCTTCTCAAAGAAGAGGATGAGGAAGCTCATAATAGAGTATCCGCTCCGCATCAGGGAGGACTTCCTACCGAACTCGATGAGGATGATCGAGGAGACTTACGGGTCGATCACCGATCAGGAAGAGGCTCGAGAATTCTTTAAGCACTGGGTTGAACCCCGCCTCCCCAGAGGAGAAGCGGAGAGAGCCGAAGAAAAATTGAGGAGGACGCTCAAGGTTAGTAGGAGCAGAGAGAACGAGGAGAGGAGGAGAGGCCTCCGCGGGAAGAAAGTCGAGCTCAGGAAGAGATTAAAGGTTTCGGACGACGTCTTCGGGGAGGAGCCTCGCCTATCAACCTCCGTATCCAAGCCTTACAAGAGGATAGGTTCAGACTTGATGGATGAGGCTTTCTGGAAGAGGTTCTGGTACAGGTCGAGGGCGGAGAAGGTGTTGATGCAGTACTTGGCTGAGAGTCCAAGCCGGAGGCCCGTTTGGTCCCTAGCGAAGTACCCGGACGAATGGTACATAGAGGATGAGATAGAGGATTTAGATGTGGAGATGAGCTTGGACGAGGGGCCCCTAATACCTGAGGTCACAACCCTCAAGTGGGTTGAGGAGCCGACTTCTCAGGGCCAGTCCACCATAAGCGGGTTCGTCCCTTCAGCCATAACTGTTCTGGACTCGAGCCGCAGCATGATGGAGACTCACGACGTAGCGGCGACCGCGGCTTTCATAGCTTACCTCAGCGCCTTCAAGGCTGGAGGCCAGACGTCCGTCGTGAACTTCTCGACGAGGTATCTCTCCGCCGACTGGGACTCCCCCCGAGACGTTAAGGAGCTCGCCCTCTCCATGAGCTTTAACGAGTTCACGGTCTTCCCGGCCTACGAGGTTATGAGGTTGGCCTCCTCCAGCATGGGGGTATGCTTCATCGTCATAATCACGGATGGGGGGTGGCAGAACATAGACGAGGCTATCCCCCTCCTCGAGAGGACAGCCGATCTCGGCCACAAAATCTTCATCTTCCAGCTCCCTGGGGGAGAGTACGAGGATCGGATAGAACTCATGAAGAGGAGCCCTCACATCCAAGTCTACAAGGTTGAGAGGCCTGAAGTGGACTTGCAGAACCTCGTCCTCTCCGGAAGCGTCAAGATGTACAGGAAGTTCTTAACGTAAAGTTTTGAGTAGGGGCTTGTAGAGGTCTACCCTCCGGTCGGCCCAGAGGTCGTTCCGTTCGGTAACCTTCTTGGAGTCTGAGAGTTTAGGGTTGATCTCCACAACCTTGACCTCTTCCCGGTCTCTTCCACCCTTAGCCAAGACGTTCATGTTTGGGTCTATTATCTGGCTCATACCGGTGAACCTCAAACCCCTCTCGGAGCCTACGCGGTTCGCAGTTATTATGAAGACTCTGTTCTGGACGGCGGCTCCGAGGAGTGCGGATTGGCAGTACGGCAAGACAAGGTTTGAGGGGTGGCATACTATCTGGGCGCCTTCGAGGGCGAGTATGCGGATTACCTCCGGGAAGAACCAGTCGAAGCAGATCATCATCCCAACCTTCGCCTTCGCTATCCTGTACGCTTGGAAAGGCGTGTCTCCCCTAGTGAACCAGAGCTTCTCCTCGTTGAAGAGGTGAGCCTTCCTGTACTTGGCTATGAAACCTTCAGGACCGACCAGAACCGCAGAGTTGAAGTATCTCTCTCCGCTCCGCTCACATACCCCGGCGACCAAGTAGAGGCCGTTCTCCTCCGCGTACCGGATGAGCGTCTCCGTTGTCATCCCGTCTGGAACGTTCTCGGAGAGGCTTCTGACCTCCTCTTTGCTCTTGAACCTGTATCCCGTGGTGCAGAGCTCAGGCAGAACAAGGAGGTCAGCCCCCTCCCTAACCCCGAACTCTAGGAGCGTAAGTATCCTCTTAATGTTCCGCTCCTTTCTGCCGAAGACAGGTTTGAACTGGACGAAGCCGACCCTCATAGGAACCAGCCCACACCCCATCCACTGTGATAGGCGATAAAAATTATGCGGGAATATTGAATAAACAAGGGCTGGAAAGAAGAAAAATATTTTGCGGCGAACAAGGCTTGGGGTTCAGGAGATTAAGGAGATGGTTACGAAGAGTTCGAGGAACCCCGCTGACTCAGCCGTTTATAAAAGTTTTCATCCAAACGGAGATACCCTCTCTATATTTTTTGTCATGAGGTGGAACTCCTTGCTTCACGCCGAGTACGCCTCAAGGCCAGTCTGCGATTCTCCTCAGCCATAATTATCGTTAGAAGTCAAGTCACGTGTGGGTGTGTCGCCAAATAAAGGGTTTAAAGTTCGTTGCTCTTCACCGTCTTAACATACTTTTTACCTGCTTTGTAGAGTTTATCGTCGTCTGTTACTAGTGTTAGATTGTTTTCGACAGCTGCGCTGATGTATGATGCATCGTAGTATGTTAGATTCTCTTTTACGGCTATTTCTAATGTTTTCATCGGTTTTTCGGTTGCTGGCTTCTTCATTCTCCTGAAAACTTCCGTTAACGAGTCTAGTACTAAATTGGCCTCCTCGATTGTTATTTTCTTGTGGATTTTAACTTGCTTCCATACAGCATTTCCCAGTTCGTAAATTGCCAAATTCAGCGTCCAGCAGTCCAGCAGTTTCTCCGTTTTTCCGTCTCCGCAGAGGTTTATTATCGCCGAAGGATCGAGAAGGAATCTCATCTTTCCTCCCTACTTTCCCTTACCGCCTTGATCCAAGCGTCCCTCCCAACTCTCCTGATTATTTCGCTGGCCCTCTCCACTTTCTCGTAAAGTTGCAGTTTCAGCCTCTCCTCAACTTCCCTTTCAAGGGCTTTCCTGATGACTTCAGACGGCTTTATACCGAGCTCCTTGAGCTTTCTTCTAAGTTCCACGTCGATCCTTGCAGAGACCGTCACTTGCTTGGTCAAAGATACCACCAAAAATTACTACAGAACAATTAAATATAAAAGTTTACTACAAATTTGCATTACCAAAAAATACTACAATCATATACCTTCACGTCCATAAGCGGCTGGCCGGATGGGAGGTTATAACGTCCTACGGCTGGCGGCTTCTATAGATCAAGGCCTCCGCTACGATCTACGCATTAGATAGCGATCCAGCCAAACGAGGATACCCTCTC